>JBFMCS010000047.1 GCA_040754315.1 Bacillota bacterium | reverse complement strand
ACAGTGCCAGCAGCAAAGGAGGTGGCGCCGGCAGACTGACTCACGCCGTCAGGGATGTGGCCTTACTACGGTCAGTACCGGAACTTTTTAATCGGCCATTTGGGGAGTTTTGCAACCGGCCTTGACAGAAGACGGCATCCGTTATGTGGGTTGTTTTTCCGAGTTCCGGCAAGAGCGGGCGGCCAAGAGGCGTAAAGAAGGAATGCAAGAGGTTGAAGCCGAACTCTCAAGGCTTTCGAAAGTGGCTTCAAAAGGGTGGTATTACTCGTGGGTGCGCCTGAGAGAGAAGGTCAATGACCTCCTTGAGGAAAATGGTGTCCAGGGGCTTTGGCGGGTGAGGATAAGCCCGCTTGAACCCGTGGACTCGCCCGAGACTAAGGCACTCTTACATCTTTCCTTCGAGCAGGATGAGGAGGCCGTATCCCTTCGGGAAGCCCTGGAGGGGATGTATGTGCTCCAGACATCCCTTTCCCCGGAGGATTGTGCCGCCCATCAGGTAGAACACTCGTACATGCATCTGCAGATTGTGGAAAGGGCATTTCGGAACATCAAGAGCTACCTGAAGATCCGCCCCATATACCACTACAGGCGCCGGAGGGTCAGGGCCCATGTATTAATGTGCTTTTTCGTTTACTACCTCGTGAAAAAGATGGAACTCGAACTGAAGGCCAAGGGCTAACGACCGAGGTTCCCCTGCTGCTGCGGGATTGGGACAATCTCCGCCTGGTGTCCCTTACTCTCAGGGCAGGTGAGCATACCCGTCAGGAATGGCAATGGTCTCTCGGGCCCGTCGGAAACGGCATAAAGGACCAGATCAGCCACCTCGGATGGTGGGGAAGCATTGATGGCTGTCGCCGTAGTCTACTTAGAACTTAACCGCTTCGAGGAAACTCCCTGCACTATGGCCCTTATCGGGCCTTTTCATGTCTTCCAGGGGGGTGAAGTTAGGCTAGGAAGGCCTTAGCCTTGGGCCGGAGAGCGAATGAGCCCAAGGTGCTTGCGTGACGGGGCGGACCGGCTCCAGTGTCTCACCGGTGCTCAGAAGCGGTGCCTTCCGGCGTGCCCTGGCCTCGTCCACCCCCTACCCGGTGCCTGCCCTTCTTCTCCAGCCTTTCCTTGCGTCTTTCCAGGTCACGGCGGAGTGTCTCCCCGGGGAAGCCGCGGCTCAGCCCTTCATTGACCAGCTCCATGGCAGCCATAGCGTCCTTTTCGCAGTGCTCCAGTACCTTCGCCAGCTCCACGAAGGCCTCAGGGACTCCAGCCCTCAAGAGGTGCAGCAGGTGCTCCTTGGCCCGGGCCTGCTGGCCATGGCGTCGCAGGCAGCGAGCAGCTTGGAGGCGTGCCCGTGCCTCCAGTTCCGGTGGGAGCCCCAGGCGGATGGAGTTCTCCAGGAGGTCAATACCCCTATCCACGTCGCCCAGTTCCAGGATCTCCCTCCCCAGGGAGTAAAGGTGTGGGGCATCTGCCCCATCGGCCGGTCCCGTCTCCAGGGTGCGCCAGACGACGCCAGAGAGGGCCGCCAGGGAGAGGATATCTCGGCAGTTGTGGAGGACGATGGGCTCAAGAGTCACCCTGTCCCCGCCAAAGAGGTAACGGAAGTAGAGTGCAGGGATGATGTGGCCCGGGACATCGCCAGGCCTCATGACGCCTAGAAGGGACCTTTCCAGGGTGCCCAGGTCGCAGGAGGGCAGGCTCTCCCGCCAGAGCCTCCGGGCGGGATACAGGAGGTCCACGTGGGCGCCGGGGAGGCAGTGAGGCAGCCTGTGAAAGTCCATCCTGGTGCGAACCTGGGGAAAGTCAAAGCACTTCCCGTTGAAGGACACAACCACCGAGAACCTGCGCAGTTCCTCACCCACCCTTTCCCAGAAGGGCTTTCCTGACCCTGGGTTACCCAGCACGAACTGGCGCACCCTGAAGGTATCTCCCTCCAGGTGGCCAAGGCCCACCATAAACACATGGGTCCCAACGCCTCCGGACAGGCCCGTGGTCTCGGTATCTAGGAAGACCACCTGGGCCGGATCGACTTCCTGGCCAGCATAGTGCCAGAAACTCTGGGAAAAGGCCCACGGGAGAAGGGAAGCCAGTGCGAACCTGCCGTGGGAGTAGTGCAAGGGGAAACTGCTATCCCTGACCTCCAGGTCTGCGCCCTGGGGGGAGTGTGGTCTTTTGGTTTCCACATGGAGCCCCTCAAGGCGTTCCCTGAGTTTGACTGCCCGTCACCTCCAGCGCCCTGTCCAGGACGGCCCGGGTCAAGGCCTTGGTGTTCCTTCCCTGTTCCATGGAGGGCCCAACGCAGGAGGGACACCCGGTGGGGCACTGGCAGGATGCCAGCATCTCCCGGGCGGCATGGAGAAGGGAGGTGTGAATCTGGTACATCTTCTCGCTGAGGCCGACCCCGGCAGGGTGCCGGTCGTAAACATACACGGTGGGCCTTCCGGTGAAGGGGGACTTCACCTGGGGCACCACCCCGATGTCCCTTGGGTCACACATGAGGAACAGGGGTGCAACGTGGCCCACGAGGTTTGCCATGCCCATCAAGGCCCTCTGGGTTTCATCAGCGCTCCAGCCCTGTACTAGGCTGGGGGACAGGGAGAACCAGTAGGCCTCGGTGTGCATCTGCGTCTCCGGCAGGCTGATGGGGCCTGACCCGACGTTCTCGTGGGTTCCGAACTTGATCTTCTTGTACATAGTGGCTAGGGCCGACACAAGCACCTCACCCCAGCTAGGAATGGCGGGCTCCCCGCCAGAGCTGGCGTTCACCTGGAGCACCCTGAGGTCAACTGCGAGGTTTGCGTCGGTGTAGTAGTCCACGTCGACCTGGCGAACGTAGGCCTTCTGCTCCTGGAAGTCCAGGCGGTCCACATGGTGCTGCCGGCCTTCGTGGATGTAGATGGCGCCCTCGTGTATGAGCAGGGGCGCGCTGAATAGGTCCACCTCTCCCACGACCCTGGGTTTGCCGGTCTGGGTTGTATCCACGATGACGAAGTTCTCAGAGCTCACAGTCCGGAGGCTGATGTCCTCCGCTGGATAGGATTCCTTTGCCCAGTAGTAGCGGTCCTGGGAGGGATAGAGCACCTCTTTCTCAGCAAGGTAATCAAGGATTTCCCGTGTGCCAGGACCGAACTCCTCCCGGGCCTCGAAGGGAATCTCAAAGGCTGCGCACTTGAGGTGGGCGGTAAGAATGTAGAGGTTGTCCGGGTTAATGAGGCCGTGCTCGGGGGACCTGTCCAGGAGGTAGTCTGGGTTGTCCACCAGGTACTGGTCCAGCGGTGATGAAGAGGCAACAAGGACCGCCGCGGAGACACCCACCCTCCGCCCCGCCCTGCCGGCCTGCTGCCAGAGGCTTGCCACAGTGCCTGGGTAGCCCACCATTATGCTGGCCTCCAGCTCCCCTATGTCAACCCCCAGCTCCAGTGCGTTGGTGCTTACCACCCCGTGGATGGAGCCCTCCCGGAGCCCCTTCTCGATGGCGCGGCGTTCGCCAGGAAGGTAGCCCCCCCTGTAGCCCCTCACCCGGTTGCTTTCCCCGATGGTGTTCCGGGTGGCCTCCTTCAGGTAGGAGAGGAGCACCTCCACGGCGAGCCGGCTCCGGGCGAACACGATGGTCTTGACGCCTTCACTGAGGAAACGCAGGGCCAGATCCCTGGCCTCAAGGAGCGAGCTCCGCCTGATGCCCAGTTCCCGGTTGACCACCGGCGGGTTGTAGAGGATGACGTGTCTCTCTGAGGTGGGCGCGCCACTCGTGCCCACCAGCTGGAAGGTCTCACCCGTGAGGCGTTCCGCCAGTTCCAGTGGGTTTGCTATAGTGGCTGAGCAGGCTATCCACACAGGATTTGACCCGTAGAAACGGCAAACCCGTTTCAGCCGCCGGAACACATTTGCGACATGGCTTCCGAACACACCCCGGTAGTTGTGCACCTCGTCAACCACGATGTAGCGGAGGTTTTCGAAGAGCCTCATCCACTTGGTGTGGTGGGGGAGGATCCCGGAGTGGAGCATGTCGGGATTGGTTATCACTATGTGGCCAGCCTCGCGGATGGAACGCCGGGCAGAACCTGGGGTGTCCCCATCATAGGTGTGGCTCTTGATGGCTGCACCTAGGTTCTCATTGAGGAAAAGGAGCGCTGCGGCCTGGTCCTGGGAAAGCGCCTTGGTGGGGAATAGGTAAAGCGCTCTGGATGAGGGGTCTTCAAGAACGCTATTGACCACTGGCAGGTTGTAGCAAAGGGTCTTCCCGGATGCCGTTGGGGTGATGACAGCCACGTTCCGTCCCGAGGTAACTGCCTCGATGGCCTCGGCCTGGTGGGAGTATAGACGCGTGATGCCCTGGGAGGCAAGGCCCTCCCTGATCTTTGGGTGGAGGACTGGAGGTATCTCCCGGTAGTCCCCGTCCGAGGGCGGGATGGTCTTCCAGGATGAGACGCACCGCGAGAACCGGGGGTTCTTTTCCATCTGGGCCAGGACGTCCACCAGGCTCAAGGCTTCGCCTCCCTGAAGCTAGGGATAGACGGATTCTTCGCCCTGTAAACGGGGTTCTCCTGCGGCGCCCCTGGGAGAACCCGCCCGCCCAGGGATTTTTGGGGCGCTATGCGCCCCTGCGGGACAACCCTGGCCCTGTGGTGTAGAATAGGGCAGGAAGGAGCGAGACCAGAATGGCCAGTGGCAAGAGCCCCCTGGAGGGCCTCAGGGTTTACGTGCGCTCCCTTGGGTGCTCCAAGAACCTGGTGGATACCGAACTGATGCTGGGCGCCATGGTGGAAGAGGGTATGGTGGTTACCTCCGAGGCCCATGATGCTGATGTCATCATTGTCAACACCTGTGCCTTCATAGAGGCCGCCAGGGAAGAGGCCATCGAGGCCATCCTGGAACTCGCCCCCGAGCGCACTGAGGGGAAGGCCAGGGTGCTGGCGGTGGCGGGCTGCCTTGCGCAGCGGTATTCCACGGAGCTCTACCAGGAGATCCCGGAGGTGGACGCCCTGGTAGGTGTGCATGACTGGCCCTGCATTGTTGACGTGCTCAGGCGGTGTGTCCAGGGGGCAAGGGTGATCCAGGTGTCAGCAGCACCACGGCGGCCAGGCCCGGCCAAGCGCTCACGGGTAATCACCACAGGGCCCCATTCGGCCTACGTGAAGGTCTCCGAGGGATGTCACAACCGGTGCCACTACTGTGCCATCCCACTTATCAGGGGGCCCCTGGTGTCCCGGGACCAGGACGAGATCGTGGCTGAGGTGCGGACCTTGGTCGAGGCAGGCATCCGCGAGGTGATCCTGGTGGCCCAGGATCTTACTGCCTACGGCCGGGACCGGGAGGGCCTCAACCTTGAGGGGCTCCTGGAGGCGATCACATACGCTTCACCGCCTCCCTGGCTGAGACTGCTTTACTGCCATCCCGCCGGCGTCTCAGAGGGGCTCATCGACCTAGTATCCTCCGGTGCGGTCTGCGCGTACCTGGACCTGCCAATGCAGCATGGAAGCGAGGTTATGCTCGCCAAGATGGGCAGGAAGGGCGACCCCGGAAGGTACCTTGACCTGCTGGGGCGGCTCAGAAGGGCAGTGCCCGGTATCTTCCTCAGGAGCACCTTCATGGTAGGACACCCTGGCGAGGGCAAAAGGGAATACCAGGAGCTCAGGGAGTTTCTGGTGGAGGCATCCCTGGACAGGGCGGGCTTCTTCCAGTACTCACCAGAGGATGGCACCCTGTCTGCCGGGTTCGGCGACACAGTGACAGCCCAAGAGAAGGAGGAACGGCTCAGGGACATCACATCCCTGCAATCGGGGATAGCACTGTCCAGGGGCATGGCCCGGGTGGGAGACGTGGTCTCCTTCATGGTGGAGAGACCGGGCCGGCGCCCAAGGGGCAGGATCCACGGCCAAGCCCCTGGCGTCGATGGCGATGCCTGCATCCGGAAGCCGGGTTCCCGGGTTCTCAGGCCCGGCGATGTCTTGGAGGTTCGCATACAAGGGGCGACAGACGCGGACTTTGAGTGTGTCCTATAGGGCTTTGCCGTTTCTGCCAGGCATTACATGATCTCCTCTCGTGAAAGGCGCACCCTGGCTATGGTATAATGGGAACACGTAGTTATGTTAATCCCAGTCTGGAGAGGGGCCGAGCCGGGTGCAATCCGTTCTTAAACGCGTGCTCACCGTTATCGTGGCTGGTGGTGTGACCCTGGCAGTGCTCGTGGCAGGGAGCTCCGCCTGGTCTCGATTCTCTCTTGAAAAGCCCCTTGACCAGACCCTCCGCGCACTGCCCGGTGTCCTCCAGGTGGACATGAGACAGCAGAACGGGGTAAACATAATTGGCGTTACCGTTAGTGAGGTGCCCGATCTCAGCAAGACATATGGCGATATAGAGAGGGCCGTGTCTTCCCGGATGGCGCCCGGCACCTACCGGGTGGAACTCTTGGACGCCAGGGATGCTTATCTTGAGGACCTGTATCACACGATCCATTTCGACATCGCGGAGGCGGTTGCGACTGGTGGTTTTGGACAGGCGGCGGCCCGGTTCGAGGAGACAGCCAGGGAAGCCCATCTTGATCGCTGGAAGATGTGGGTCACCAATGACAGGATCTACGTTCAACTCCACAGGCAAGATGCCTATCTCTACCAGATCATAGAGCGCCCTGCCGTCTAGATGGGGCCCTTGGGAGGATGGGGCATGAAACGAGAGGATGTGCTCTTGGGTGCGGCTTTGGCCGCTTGCATGTTCCTTCAATTGAGGGGGCTCAACGTCTGGCCCTTCCTGATCATAGGCATCCTGGCCTATGCTTTTTTCCGCCATGGCACACCCCTCATGGGACAGAAGCGCTTCGTGGCCCTTACCGGGACACCAGGCACCGTGAAGGTGGGATTTGACGATGTGGGAGGGCACAGGTCAGCCAAGGAGGAGCTCAGGGAGGCCCTGGAGTTCCTGGCCAACCCTGAGGACAGCCTCCACCTGGGAATAAGGCCCCTCAAGGGCATCCTCTTGAGCGGGCCCCCGGGGACCGGCAAGACCTTGCTGGCCAAGGCCGCTGCCACCTACAGCGAATCCCTCTTCATATCGGCCTCAGGGAGCGAGTTCGTAGAGGTCTACGCGGGAGTTGGTGCCCAGCGCGTGAGGCAGATCTTCCAGCAGGCCAGGACCATGGCCAGGCGCTCAGCAAGAAAGAGCGCCATCATCTTCCTGGACGAGATGGAGGTGCTGGGGGGGTCTCGCGGGCGGAACTCCAGCCACCTGGAGTACGACCAGACCCTGAACCAGCTGCTGGTGGAAATGGACGGCATAGGACAAGGAGATGACGTGCGTCTCCTGGTCATCGGGGCTACCAACAGGATAGACCTGGTGGACCCAGCCCTGGTGCGCCCAGGACGCTTTGACCGGGTGGTCCGGGTGGCGCTCCCGGACAGGGAAGGAAGGCGCCAGATCCTGGCGATACACATGCGCAACAAGCCGCTGGCCGGGGAGGTTGACCTGGACGGGGTGGCCAGGGAGACCTTTGGCTTTTCCGGGGCCCACCTGGAGAGCCTGGCGAACGAGGCAGCCATCCTGGCCAGGCGGCAGGGCCAGCGCACGATTAGCCGGAGTCACATCACCGAGGCCATCGAGAAGGTGATACTGGGGGAGAAGCTGGACAGGGCGCCCAGTGCTGATGAGCGCCACCGGGTGGCCGTACACGAATCGGGGCACGCCCTGGTGTCAGAGCTTCTAAGACCGGGGTCGGTGAACTCGGTGACGGTGTCCCCCCGGAGCGGTGCCCTGGGCTACATGAGACAGTCGCCCAGGGAGGACCGCTACCTGATGGCGTCCAGCGACATCAAGCAAGAGATCGCAGTACTCCTGGCCGGAGGCCTGGCTGAGGAGACCATCCTGGGGGAAGCGAGCACGGGCCCCTCCGACGACTACAAGAGGGCCATGGAGATGGCCAGGAAGATGGTGTACTGCGGCATGTCTACCCTGGGGCTGGTAGACCCTGAGGGTACCCCAGGGGACGCGGTGCACCGGGCCGTGAAGGAGATCATTGACGGCCAGACCAAGATTGTGCTCGGGCTTCTTAAGAGCCAAAGGTCCCACCTGGAGAGGATAGCCCAGCGCTTGGTGGATGAGGAGAGCCTTGATGGCCAGGCAGTGCGAGGTGAAAAGGATTCTAGGGAGTCCGAAGCCCCGGAGGAACTCCCACCGCTCCACAGGCTGTACAGGGAGGCCAGCTAGAAAACACTGAGGATAAGGGAGGGCGTCTAGCACGTCCTCCCTTTGATTACGGGGCACTGGGCCCTGAAGGTATACCCCGGCCGGTGTGGAAGTAAGGGACCATCCGGAGAACGAGGGAGGGAGCGGGGCCCGGCGAAGCGCCAGGGTGGCCGGGCCGCGAAGGTGTGAAGGCAGAGATCCTCACGGTGGGCACGGAGCTGCTCCTAGGGCAGGTGGTAAACGAGAATGCCCGTTATCTCAGCGGCCGCCTGGCGGCCCTGGGGTTTGATGTGTTCTTCGAGACCACAGTGGGGGACAACTACTGCAGGATCCGGGAGGCCCTGCGCTGGAGCAGGGGAAGGGCGGACCTGGTGGTGGTCACGGGTGGCCTCGGTCCCACCGAGGATGACCTCACCCGCCAGGCCGTTGCCGGTGAAATGGGACTGGAGCTCCGGGAGGACCCGAGAGCTCTCAGGTGGGTAGAGGCTTTCTTCCAGAGGAGGGGCCGCCCAATGCCTGCGGCTTCCCGGGCGCAGGGACTTGTGCCGGAGGGCGCCGTGGCCCTGGAAAACCCCAAAGGCACAGCTCCGGGGCTCTTCATCCGGGACCTGCAGGGCAAGGCCGTGGTGCTGCTGCCAGGCCCTCCCAAGGAGATGGTGCCCATATGGGAGGATGGGGTCGAACCCCTTCTTTCCCAGGTGTTTCCCCTGGGCGAGGTCATCGGGTCCCGTCTCCTGAAGGTACATGGAATGGGTGAACCTGATGTGGAGGCCGCGATAAGGGATCTGGTGCATGGCACCAATCCCACCGTTGCGCCATACGTATCCGGGGCAGAGGTGCACCTCAGGATCACCGCCAAGGCCCCCACCACTGAGGCCGCCATGTGCATGGTCTGTCCTGTGGAGGAGGAGATCCGGTCACGCCTGGGCAGGTACGTCTTCGGCTCGGATCACGAGGAGCTGGAGCACGCAGCGGCCCGGGCTCTCCAGGCCAGGCGGCTGACCCTGGCAGTGGCGGAGTCTCTCACAGGGGGCATCATCAGCGCCAGGGTGGTGAACGTGGCGGGTGCATCGGGGTTCTTCAGGGGCGGCATAGTTGCCTACTCTCACGAGGCCAAGGAATCCCTGGCTATGGTGCCAAGGGAGACCATTGTCCAGCACGGGGTGGTGAGCTGGCAGTGTGCCATGGACATGGCAAAGGGGGCGCGGGTGACCCTGGGGGCTGACGTGGGCGTGGGGGTAACAGGGACGGCAGGCCCGGATGCCCAAGACCCGGGGCACCCTGTGGGAACGGTATATCTTGCGGTGGACATGGGAAGCCAGGCACTCATCAGGCGCTCGCGCTTTCCCGGCACCCGTTCTGAGGTGCGACACCTGGCAGCCCAGGACGCCCTGGCTGCCCTGCGGCGCCTGGTAATGGGGGCAGGAGATGACTGAAGGTGTGTCGAAATCCTGGTGACATTGACAGGGAGAGGTGTTTTCACGGGCTATGGGCCACGTGAGGTGTTTCGCTGCAGTGGAGATATCCCAGGAGACCCGCCGGGCTCTGGAGGCCATCCTGGAGACGCTCGGCCCCCTGGGCTGGGATACCCGCTGGGTCAAACCGGAGAATCTTCACCTAACCCTCAAGTTCCTGGGGGACGTTGAGGAACAAAGGAGCGGTTCGGTGCTGGAGGCGCTGGAGGGGGCGGCCAGGGAGACCCGGGCCTTTTGCTTAGGGCTAAAGGGAGTGGGGGCCTTTCCCAGCCTCGGGCGGCCCAGGGTGTTGTGGATTGGTGTGGATCAGGGTAGGGAGGACCTGGTACGCTTGGCCACGAGGATTGACGCCGCCGTGGCGCCGCTGGGTTTTGCCAGGGAGGACAGGCCCTTCTCCCCTCACCTAACCCTGGGGAGGCGACAGCCCGGGCCCGCCGGGCCCGAGCTGGAGAGGGCATTGAGGGAGCGGGAGACTCTTAGGTTCCCGCTGGTGAAGGTGGAGGGCGTCACCCTATTCCGGAGCATACTTGGCCCCGGAGGCCCTGTCTACCGGAGGCTGGGCCAAGTGGCCTTGGCGCCTGGAGGAGAGGATGGTCCCAAGGAGCAAACCAGGGAGGTAGTCGAGTGAGCGATAGCAAAGAAAAGACCCTGGAAGCGACCCTAGCCCATATAGAAAAGCAGTTTGGCAAGGGCTCCATAATGAAGATGGGTGCCAGCCGGGGCCATGATGTCCAGGTTATCCCCACTGGGGCGCTCTCCCTCGATGTGGCGCTGGGCGTGGGGGGCGTGCCACGGGGGCGCGTTGTGGAGATATATGGTCCTGAGGCATCTGGGAAGACCACCGTGGCGCTGCACATCATATCTGAGGCTCAGAAGGCCGGGGGGATCGCGGCGTTCATCGATGCGGAACACGCCCTGGATCCGGCCTACGCTGGGGCGGTGGGTGTTGACACCGACGAGCTCTTGATATCCCAGCCTGATACGGGCGAGCAGGCCCTGGAGATCGCCGAGGCACTGGTGAGAAGCGCCGTGGTGGACGTCATAGTCGTGGATTCCGTCGCGGCCCTGGTCCCGCGAGCGGAAATGGAGGGGGAGATGGGGGACTCCCACGTTGGCCTTCAGGCCCGGCTGATGTCCCAGGCCCTGCGGAAGCTCACGGGGGCCATCAGCAAGTCAAAGACCACCGCCATCTTCATCAACCAGATCCGGGAGAAGGTAGGGGTAATGTTTGGGAACCCCGAGGTGACCCCGGGCGGGCGCGCCTTGAAGTTCTACGCATCAGTCAGGTTGGAGGTCCGGAAGGCAGAGGCACTGAAGGTAGGCTCTGAGACCATCGGTACTCGCACCAAGGTTAAGGTAGTGAAGAACAAGCTGGCGCCGCCCTTCCGCCAGGCGGAGTTTGACATCGTCTACGGCAAGGGCATCTCCCGGGAGGGGTGCCTGGTAGACCTGGCGCTGGATCTGGGCATCATCTCGAAACTGGGCACATGGTACTCCTATAATGATACCCGGCTTGGCCAGGGGAGGGAGAACGCCAAGGAATTCCTGTCGGAGAACGCCGAGATTGCCCAGGCAATAGAGGGGCAAGTCCGGGGCAAGGCCGGGGTGGCCGCCCCGGCATCGCCAGGAGACCAGGACAGTGACGAAGGCGAGGAGTAAGGGCCAGGACCCGCTGGAGTGCGCCAGGGGCCTCCTGGCGGTGAGGCCACGCTCCACCCAGGAGATACGGGTACATCTCACAAAGAAGTATGGCCCTGGGGAGGCGGAGGGTGCCTTGGCCGTCCTCACCATGGGTGGATGCCTGGATGACCGGGCCTTTGCGCTATGGTGGATCCGGGAGCGCCTCCACTTCAAGCCTCTGGGAAGGGGAAGGCTGGCGCAGGAGCTCAGGGACAAGGGGGTACCCGGCGAGACTATCCAGGAGGCACTGTGCCAGGAGCTAGGTGACGATGATGGGGCCCTGGCCCTTGAGGCGGCCAGGGGGCTTGCCCGGAGGTACCATGGACTTTCCCCGGACAGGGCGCGGCGCCGGCTGGGTGATGCCCTGGGGCGGAGGGGATTTGACGCCGGGAGCGTGGCCCGGGCCCTCGAGGAGGTACTGGGAGAGGACCTCCACTAAAGCGGTTTCCTTGACAGTGAAAACCAAAAGCTCTATCATGAACAGGGGAAAGGACATTGTGCTGCAGCTTACCACTTCAGTTATCATAGATGACAGCCAGTTTCTCAGCTTGGCCTTGGCGGGTTTGCCCATGGTGCCCTGCTTGGCATTGGCTAGATAAGGTGAAGTGGCTAAGAGCAGGTCGAGTCCGTTCCGGCTCGACCTTTTTCGATTGCTTCAGAAGGGGGTGAAGACCATCACGGATTTTCCTTTCTTAACTGCATTGATTGCTTTTTTAATAGGAATCCTGGCCGGCTATCTTTCCCGCAAGTTCGTGGGGGAGGCCAAGATCGCCTCGGCTGAGGAGGCCTCGCGGAGAATAATTGAAGAGGCCAAGAAGGAAGCCGAGGCGAAGAAGCGCGAGGCGGTTCTGGAGGCAAAGGATGAGGTTCACCGGCTCAGGGCTGATGTTGAGCGTGAGAACAGGGAGAGAAGATCTGAGCTCCAGAGGCTCGAACGCCGCCTGGTGCAGAAGGAAGAGACTCTTGACCGCAAGACGGAGACAATTGAAAGAAAAGAGGAGACGGTAAACCGGAAGGACAGGGAGCTGGACCGGGTCCGCGAGGAACTTGAGGGCCTGAAGGTACGCCAGCTCCAGGAACTGGAGAGGGTATCTGGCATGACCACAGAGGATGCCCGCAGGTTGCTCCTGGGCCAGGTGGAAGAGGAGATCAGGCTTGAAGCCGCAGCCATGATCAGGGACATCGAGGCTGAGGCCCGGGAGGAAGCGGAAAAGCGGGCGAGAGAGATCATCTCCCTGGCCATCCAGAGGTGTGCTGCGGACCATGTGGCTGAATCCACAGTGTCGGTAGTGGAATTGCCCAATGACGAGATGAAGGGCCGGATAATCGGCCGCGAGGGCCGTAACATCCGGGCCCTGGAGACCCTTACCGGCATCGACCTCATCATAGACGACACGCCGGAGGCAGTCATACTCTCCGGTTTCGACCCGGTCAGGCGCGAAGTGGCCCGGTTGGCACTGGAGAAGCTGGTGGCGGACGGCCGGATCCACCCGGCCCGCATTGAGGAAATGGTGGAAAAGGCCCAGAAGGACGTGGATGCGCGCATCCGGGAGGAGGGCGAGCACGCTGCCTTCGAGGTGGGTGTACACAACCTGCACCCCGAGATCATCAAGCTCCTGGGAAGGCTGCGGTACCGCTCAAGTTACGGGCAGAATGTCCTCAAGCACTCCGTGGAGGTGGCCCACCTGGCAGGAACCATGGCAGCGGAGCTTGGCCTAGACGCGACTATAGCGAAACGCGCCGGCTTGCTTCACGACATTGGGAAGGCCGTGGATCACGAGGTGGAAGGCTCCCATGTGAGCATCGGAGTGACGCTCCTGAAGAAGTACCGGGAAGCCAAGGAGATCATATGGGCCATGGAGGCCCATCACGGGGATGTGGATGCGCACAGCGTGGAGGCTGTCCTGGTGGGGGCCGCCGATGCCGTGTCCGCTGCAAGACCTGGGGCTCGCAGGGAAACCCTGGAAGCCTACATCAAGCGCCTGGAGAAGCTGGAGGAGATCGCCGACTCCTTCGATGGGGTGGACAAGGCCTATGCCATCCAGGCGGGGCGCGAGATCCGCATCATGGTGAAGCCTGAGAGGGTCGATGACCTGCAAGCCATAAGGCTTACCAGGGACATAGTGAAGAAGGTCGAGGATGAACTAGAGTACCCAGGGCAGATCAAGGTGACAGTGATACGGGAGACCCGTTCCGTGGACTACGCGAAGTAGTGGCTAGGCCGCCGTGGGGCCCTCAGGGCCGCCGGCGGCCTTTCCCAGCATATCAGGAGGATTCAACCTAGTAGCGGCGAATAGACACTTCAACGATGCCAGGGGAAGGTGAATCTACGTGGATAAACCCTACGAACACGCCCGCATGTCAAGGAGTGTGGGGTTGCTCATTTCCATGCTGGTGCGTTACCCCGAGCTAGGGACTGTCAGGCTGGACCCGGCCTGCCAGACGCTGAAATTCACCTTCCTGGTAACACGCCTCCTGGAGGAGGAGGACTTCACCAGCCTGAAGGATCACATCCGCTCGGCCCTGGACGCCTACACCTACTTGATGGACAAGCCTATCGAAACTGCAGATGTCGCCAGGGAGAGCTACGACGACCTAACTGTCCTCACCGTCACCCGGGACGTGCAGAGTCTTTCCCAGGAGGAGATATCCCTGCTGATTGAGATCCTCCGCTCCAGATTCAAAAGGCACCTGGTGGCTGACTTCAATGAGTCCCTCCTGGAGGAGGACCTCCTCATGCAGGAACAGATTATCGGGGAGATGCTGGAGGACCTGAGGGACACAGTCCAGGAGAAGAACCTCATAGCCTTCCGGGAGGGAGGCCGGGTGCTGGTCTTCAACAAGTAGGAAGGGGACTGTCATGAGAATACTGGCCGTAGGAGACGTAATAGGGCGCCCCGGGAGGTCATTTCTCAGGCGCCACCTGGATGCCCTCATGCAAAACGAGGGCATTGATTTTGTTGTGGCCAACGGGGAGAATGCCTCAGGAGGCGTTGGCATCACCCGTGAGGTGTGCCAGGAGCTTCTCAGCATGGGCGTGGACGTCATCACCAGCGGGAACCACATCTGGGACAAGAAAGAGGTATTCCAGTTCATAGATGAGGAGCCAAGACTGCTCAGGCCAGCCAACTACCCCGGCGAGCCCCCGGGCTCAGGGTCTGGCGTGTTCACCGCCAGGACAGGGCAGCAGGTAGGTGTGATGAACGCCAGCGGCCGCGTCTTCACCGGGATACACTTCGCGTGTCCCTTCCGCTGGGCGGCCGGGGAGGCCAGGCGCCTCAGGCAGGTGACCCCTATCGTCCTGCTGGACTTCCACGCGGAGGCCACCTCGGAGAAGATCGCCATGGGGCACTACCTGGATGGCAAGGTCAGCGCAGTACTGGGAACCCATACCCACGTGCAGACCGCTGATGAGATGGTACTTCCCGGCGGCACCGCCTTCATAACTGACCTGGGGATGACAGGGCCGTGGATCTCGGTTATTGGCGTGAGGCCCGAGCTGGTGCTCGAGAAGTTCCTGTCCCAGATGCCTGTGAAGTTCGAGGTGGCCCGCGGGCCTTGCCAGCTGAACGCCGTTGTGGTGGACGTGGATGAATCTGGTGGAATGGCCAGGGGCATCCGGAGGATTTCCTTCAGGGAGCATGCGTGACTGGTGATACTTGTCAGACTAGGCAATTAATTCTTGTCAATCGAGGGATAGAACAGTACAATGTAATTGTGCACTAGACAAAGTCTTTGCCCTCGGGGGGTCGTTACACTTGGACATGCTAAAGGTTTCATCCAAGTCCAATCCCAATGCCGTAGCAGGGGCCCTTGCCGGAGCCATTAGGGAGAAGGGAGGAGCCGAAGTCCAGGCCATCGGAGCGGGGGCGGTAAACCAGGCAGTGAAGGCAGTGGCTATTGCCAGAGGCTTCGTAGCGCCAGCCGGGATGGATCTCATCTGTATTCCCGCCTTCACCGATATCGAAATAGATGGAGAGGAGCGCACCGCCATCAAGTTCATAGTTGAGCCAAGGTAGCGCTACCCATGCCGCCAAGCCTCGGGCCTGCCTGCTTCTGGGAAGGGGCGGGCCCTGTCGTCTGGCGCCAGGACCGAGGGGCGCTATCCCCCGCAGGATCCGGGGTGCGAGTTTTAGCCGAGAGGAAAATCTGGGCTTTTCATTTTTCCCAGGGAGAAAGGAATCCAGGCGCCCACGGCGAAGATGACAGGTAGGTTTCCACTTATTAAACCCCGGGGGTTCCCACGTGGTCGAGATTGGCAAGTCCCTGAGAAACCTGCGGCAGGCCCGCGGGCTGAGTCTTCAAGAAGTCTCCCAGGCCACAGGACTCTCCGTGGCCTTTTTGAGCAAGGTCGAGAGAGACCTCAGCAACATAACCATGGGTCACCTCCGGAGACTCGCCAACTTCTACGGAGTCCAACTGGTCAGCCTCTTCGAGGACAGGGAGGAGCTGGAGAACCCCGTCATCCGCAAGGGCCAGGGCGTCAAGATCAACGCCCAAGGAGTCGAACTCCAGCTTCTCATGGGCAAGGACAATGGGGTCCTGGAACCTATCGTGGCAATCCATCACCCCAAGAGTCAAAGCGGCGCCCTCTACACCCACCATGGTGAGGAGTTCAACTACATCCTGGAGGGGCAGCTCCTGTACATCCTGGGAGGCGATGAGTACCTCCTGGAAGAGGGGGACAGCATAAGCCACTCCAGTTCAGTTCCTCACGGGTGGATCAACCCGGGCAAGACTAAAGCGGTGGTGCTGACGGTTGTCACGCCGCCTTCATTCCTGTTCTAGCGCCCCGCGCCAGGCGGACCTGCGAGGACAACGATGGGAGAGTGATGTCTATGTCAAACTACGGATTCTGGGGAAGGGTTCTCAGGGTAGACCTCACGGAGGGAAGGGTCAGTGATGAACCCGTCTCACCGGAGACCACCAGGAAGTACCTTGGGGGGTCCGGGCTTGCCGCCCACTTCCTCACAGCTGAGACGGGGCCAGGGACAGACCCCCTCGGTCCCTCCAACCTGCTGGCCTTCACAACGGGCCCCTTGGTGGGAACCAAGGTGCCCTGCTCTGGGAGGCACTGCGTGGCTTCGAAATCGCCCCTTACCGGGATCTGGGGTGAGTCTGATGCGGGGGGCACCTGGGGTGCCGCGCTGAAAAAGGCCGGCTATGACGGGATCCTGGTCACGGGCGCCTCTGAGCGCCCTGTCTACCTTGCAGTGACCGCTGGTGGCGCCGAGATCAGGGACGCCAAGGGGCTGTGGGGCCTGGACACCTTTGAGGCCCACCACGAGCTGGAGAGGGAACACCCGGGCTCGGTAGCTGCTGTCATCGGCCCCTCGGGTGAAAGGATGATTCGAGTAGCCGGTGTCTTCCATGACGGCAAGGAGGCCAGGGTGGCAGCCAGGGGGGGCCTAGGTGCAGTCATGGGCTCCAAGCGGCTCAAGGCCATTGCGGTGGTGGGTGCTAGAAACGTACCCGTGGCCGACCCTGGCGCGCTTTCCGAATCCATCAAAGAGATGGCCAAGGGCATCAGGGAGAGCACCAAACGCCTGCATGACCTGGGAACCGCTGGCATCGTGGTGCCAACCGAGGCCATAGGGGACCTCCCCATCAAGAACTGGGCCCAGGGGAGCTGGCCCGAGGGCGCCGGCAAGATATCCGGGGAGAGGATGGCCGCCACAATCCTCACGGGACGCTACTACTGTGGCTCATGCATCATCGGATGTGGCCGGAAGGTGAGGATCTCCGAAGGCCCCTACGCCCCGGTGGACGCCGCAGGACCCGAGTACGAGACCCTCGGGATGATGGGAGCCAACTGCCTGGTGGATGACCTCCATGCCATCTGCAAGGCCAATGACCTGGCCAACCGCTACGGCATAGATACCATCTCCACAGGGAGCCTGGTAGCCTTCACAATGGAGGCCTTTGAAAAGGGGCTTGTAACACGGGAGGAAATCGGGTACGACGTCAGGTGGGGGGACGGCCAGGCCCTGGTGCGCTTGGTGGAGGACATCGCCCTGGGCCGGGGTTTCGGTGCCGTACTCTCCATGGGCATAGTGGAGGCCGCAAAGAGCGTGGGAGGTGAGGAGTTCGCCATCCATGTCAAGGGGATGGACCTCCCGGCCCATGACCCCAGGGCCTTCGTAAGCCTGGCTCCGGGATATGCTACGGCCAACAGGGGTGCCTGCCACCTCCAGGGTTTCAGCTACGCCTTCGAGAAGTCCGTGGTCATGCCCGATATTGGGGTTGACGCTGTCATGGACCGGTTCTCCAGCGAGGGCAAGGGAGCCCTGGTCGCCAAGGCTCAGGACCTCATGAGCGTCATGGACTCGTTGAAGATCTGCAAGTTCCTCCTTTACGGCGGGGTGAAACCCGGCCACATCTGCCGCTGGCTGAATGCCGTGACCGGCTGGGATACGGATGTGCCTGAGATCCTCGGCACCGGTGAGCGGCTCTATAACCTGAAACGGGCCTACAACGTGTCCTTGGGAATCACGCGGAAGGATGACACCCTGCCCCCCAGGATCCTCACGCATCGCAGGGGGACCGGCGGGGCCGCCCAGTGCCTGCCTCACCTGGGAGAGATGCTCTCCCAGTACTATGAGGCGCGAAATTGGAGTGAGGATGGGGTGCCCACCCGCGAGAAGCTGTCGGAACTAGGACTACTCACAGGAGGAGATGTGCAGTGAGCAGGGTCAAAGGAAACGTTCCAGGGCCCAAGAGCCAGAGGCTGATGGAGGAGCGGAGGAAGTACGTTCCCGATGGCGTGTTCAACGTGACGCCGCTCTTTGCCGAGAAGGCGTCGGGTGCCCTCCTTACGGATGTGGACGGGAATGAATTCATCGACTTCGCCGGGGGCATTGGCGTGCTCAACGTTGGCAGCTGCCCGCCCCCGGTGGTCAAGGCGGTAAAGGACCAGGCAGAGAAGTTCCTTCACACCTGCTTCCACGTGGTAATGTACGAGGGATACGTTAATGTCGCCAGGGAGGTCACCGGCATCTGCCCTGGTGATTTCCCCAAGAAGGCCATGCTGGCCAACAGCGGAGCCGAGGCGGTTGAGAACGCCATCAAGATAGCCCGCAAGGCCAGGCAGCGCCAGGCAGTAGTCACCTTTGAGAACGCCTTTCACGGGCGCACCCTCCTGGCTATGGCTCTCACCAGCAAGGTGAAACCCTACAAGTGGGGCTTTGGTCCCTTCGCCCCTGAGGTGTACCGGGTTCCCTACGCCTACTGCTACCGCTGCCACTTCGGTCACTCCTACCCAGGCTGTAACATGGAGTGCCTGAGTTACATCGATAAGGCCCTCAACGTGGACATCGGGACGGAGAACGTTGCGTGCATGATCGCCGAGCCCGTGCAGGGAGAGGGAGGCTTTATCATCCCGCCTGCCGAGTTCATACAGGGACTCAGGGAGATTTGCGACAGGTATGGCATCATCTACGTGGATGACGAGATCCAGTCAGGTTTCGGCAGGACCGGGAAGATGCTGGCTATTGAGAACTACAAAGTGGTGCCAGACATGGTGACAATGGCTAAGAGCATAGCTGCGGGGCTGCCGCTATCCGCGGTGGTCTCCAAGGCCGAGTACATGGACGCAGTGCACGCTGGCGGCATAGGCGGCACCTACGGCGGGAACCCGCTGGCGTGCGCCGCCGCTATGGCAGTGCTTGGGATGATCAGGGAGCAGGACCTAGTGTCTAGGGCGGCAGCCATGGGTTCGAGAATAGGGGATAGGCTCCATGCCTTGAAGGACCGGTTCCCGGTCATGGGAGACGTCCGGGGAATGGGAGCCATGTGGGCCGTGGAGTTCGTAAAGGATCCGGTCACGAAGGAGCCCGCGAAGGAGACCTCTGCGTCGGTCATCGCCAACTGTACCGCTGCCGGGCTCATTGTGATGAAGGCCGGCATCCTCGACAACGTGGTGCGCTTCCTGCCGCCCCTTACCATCGAGGAGTCCCTGCTTGACGAGGGCTTGGACATCTTCGAGAAGGCGGTCATGGGCGCAGTCAAGTAAGCGAGACAGTCCCCGGGGCCTGGCGGCCCTGGGGACCAGTCCGAAGGGGGGAGGGTACCCGTGAATCAGCCTGTTATCGTCAGCGCTGTCAGGACTGCGGGAGGCCGTTTCGGTGGATCGCTTTTGGGAATGACGGCACCCGAGATGGGTGCAGCTGTAGTCAAGGAGGCCCTGTCCAGGGCCAGCCTGAGCGGAGACGAGGTGGACGAGGTCATTTTCGGCTGCGGCTGGCAGGCAGGGATCGGCGCCAATGTGGCTCGGGTTGTGACCGTCAAGTCAGGACTCCCTGTGAAGGTCCCAGCGTTCACCGTAAACATCCGGTGCGCGTCCAGCCTGCGGGCGGTTGCCCTGGCAGCCCAGGCTGTGAAGTCAGGGGATGCTGAGGTTGTGGTGGCCGGCGGAACCGAGTCCACCAGCAATGTCCCGTACGTTCTGCCGGAGGCCCGGTGGGGGCAGCGCATGGGGGATAAGACCGTCGTGGACGTCCTGCACAAGGATGGTTTCATGTGCCCCCTAGCGGGGATGCTCATGGGGGCCACTGCTGAAGTGCTGGTGGACAAGTACCAGATATCACGGCAAGAACAAGACCAGTTCGCCCTGGAGAGCCACCAGAAGGCGGTAGCCGCTGTTGAGAAGGGCTACTTCAAGGATGAGACACTCCCGCTTGAGGTCCGGGCTGGCAAGAAGACCACCATCTTCGGCGACGAGGAGATACCGCGGAAGGACACGAGCCTGGAGGTCCTGGGGAGCCTGGCACCGGTGTTCAAGAAGGAAGGCACCGTGACCGCAGGCAACAGCTGCGCCATGTCAGATGCGGCCTCCGCTGTTGTGATCATGAGCGCCCAGAAGGCAAGGGCACTGGGGATTAACCCAATGGCTGCTATCAGGTCCTATAGCTACACCGGAGTCGAGCCCACGGTGATGGGGATTGGGCCTGTGGAAGCCATTCCCCTGGCCCTGGCCAGGGCAGGCCTGAAGCTGGGGGATATCGACCTCATCGAACTGAACGAGGCCTTCGCTGCACAGGTCATTGCTGTGGAGCGGGAAGTGAAGTGGGACAGGTCCCGGGTGAATGTGCACGGTGGCGCCATCGCCCTGGGCCACCCGGTAGGGGCCACCGGAGCCAAGATCCTGACCACGCTGCTTTACGCCCTCAGGACCCACGACAAGCGCCTTGGCTTGGCCAGCCTTTGCGTGGGAGGTGGCCAGGGCGTGGCCGTGGTTGTTGAGCGCCTAGACTGATGGAGTGAGGTGAGACCAGGGTGGATGTAAAGAGGGTTTTTATCCTGGGTTCAGGGATCATGGGGACAGGTATTGCCCAGGTGGCCGCGCAGGCAGGCCTGGACGCAGTGCTGTCCGACGTGAACGAGGCCATCGTCAACAGGAGCGTCGGCAGGATCAAGTCAGGCCTTCAGAAACGGGTGGAGAAGGGTAAGGTTTCGCAGGAGGAGGCAGATTCCATAGTCTCCCGGGTTATCCCTTCCGTGGGCCTTGAAGGCGCCAAGGATGCCGACTTCTGCATCGAGGCCATCCTCGAGGACGTAAAGGTGAAACGGGAGGTCTTCCGCGAGCTGGACGGGCTTGTCCCCGGCGATTGCATCCTGGCCACGAATACCACCGCCTGCAGCATCACGGAGATCGCCGCGGCCACCTCGAAGCCGGAGAGGGTTCTTGGCATGCACTTCTTCAACCCAGCGGTCGTGATGAAGCTGGTAGAGATCATGCCAGGCCTAGCCACGTCTGGGGAAACCGTGCAAAAAGCCAAGGATTTTGCTGAGTTCCTAGGCAAGGTTACCGTGGTCACCGAGCGTGAGGGTCCTGCGGGAATTGCCAGCCGCGTCCTGGCGGCCCAGCTGAATGAGGCCGTATGGGTTCTGGAAGAGGGCATAGCCTCGGTGGATGCCATCGACACTGCCATGAAGCTGGGGGCGAACCTGCCAATGGGACCCCTGGAGCTCATCGATCTCATCGGGATAGACGTGCACCTGGCCAAGACTCGCACCCTCTACTCCAAGCTAGGGGATCCCCGTTACAGGCCGTGCTTCCTCCTGGAGAAGATGGTGACTGCAGGCTATCTCGGAAGGAAGTCGGGCAAGGGGTTCTACGACTACAGCAAGGAACCGCCGGTGCCGGTGAAGCTGTAGGAAGGGTGCCACAACCTGTGGAGGTGACAGAAGGTGGATTTTGCCCTCACCGAGGAGCAGAACATGATCCGCAGCACCGTCCGGGAGTTTGCGGAGAAGGAAATAATGCCCTACGCTGCCCAGTGGGACAAGGAAGAGAAGTTCCCGGCGGACCTGGTGCCCAAGATGGGGGAGCTTGGCATCTTCGGCACCGTGATACCCGAGGAGTACTCCGGGGCGGGATTCGACTACATCAGCCACGCCATAGTCGCAGAGGAGCTGGGGAGGGCTTGCTCCTCCGTGCGCGGCCTGTACTCAGTACAGATTTCCCTGGTAACCCTGACCGTACTCAAGTGGGGCACGGAGGAGCAGAAACAGAAGTACATTCCGCGCCTGGTATCTGGTGAGATGCTGGGGTGCTACGGCCTGACGGAGCCCGATTCGGGCTCAGACCCTGCCAGCATGAGTGCAAGCGCGGTGGAAGACGGGGACGACTACATCCTGAACGGCAACAAGATGTGGATTACCAATGCCGGAGTGGCAGACCTCGCCATCGTCTTTGCCAAGACCGACAAGGCGGCGGGCGCCAAGGGCATCACGGCCTTCTTGGTGGAGAGGGGGACCCCTGGCTACTCCACCAAGGACATCCATGAGAAGCTGGGGCTCAGGGCCTCCAACACTTCGGAGATAATACTGGAAGACGTGAGGGTGCCCAAGTCGCAGGTCCTTGGAGATGTGGGCAAGGGGTTCACTGTGGCCATGTCCGCCCTGGACAACGGGCGCTACACCGTTGCAGCAGGGTGCGTTGGCACGGCGGACTATGCCCTGGAGGTATCCAAGGCCTATTCCAAGAACAGGGAGCAGTTCGGCAAGCCCATCGGGGGCCACCAGCTGGTGCAGCAGCTGATCGCTGACATGGCGGTGGATGTTGAGATCGGGCGCCTGCTCACCTATCGCGCCGGCGACGTGAAGAACAAGGGCCTTCGCAGCACCAGGGAGGTGTGCGTGGCCAAGTATTTCTGCAGTGAGATGGTGAACCGGGTCACCTACAAGGCCATACAGATCCACGGTGGCTATGGCTTCAGCGCCGAGTATCCCGTGGAAAGGCTCTATCGCGACGCTCGAATCAACACCCTGTACGAGGGAACCTCCCAGATCCAGCAGCTCATCATCGGCAACTTCGAGCTGGGAATTGGCGCCTTCGCCTGATAAGGAGGCACGACGCATGTACGAACTCCTGGAGTACCGCAAAGAGGACACCACAGGGGTGCTTACCATTAACAGGCCGGACGTGAGGAACGCCCTCTCCAACGCCATGGTCGAGGAAATGGACCAGGCCATAGCCGAGGTTCAGAAGGACGAGGGGCTCAGGGCCCTAATAATCACCGGGGCTGGCGATAAGGCATTCATGGCGGGCGCTGATATCCGGGAACTGGAAAAGCGGGACTTCCGCCTGGGGCGGAACCAGACCCGGCGCCGCCAGGAGGTGTTCGGGCGTATCTGGGAGCTACCCATCCCCGTGATAGCTGCGGTGAACGGGTTCGCTCTTGGGGCGGGCCTGGAGCTGTGCCTCGCTTGCACGCTCCGGGTGGCCTCGGAGAACGCCCGCTTCGGGTCTCCCGAGGTCAACCTGGGAATAATACCAGGGGACGGCGCCACGCAACGCCTGCCCAGGGTTGTGGGACTGGGGAACGCCATGTTCCTGGTGCTTACTGGGGATATAATCGATGCTCACGAAGCCTACCGCATGGGACTGGTCAACAAGGTGACTTCGCAGGAGGCTCTCATGGAAGAGGCTATGGCCCTGGCTGGCAAGATCGCGGGGAAGGCGCCCCTGGCCATCCAGTATGCCAAGGATGCAGTGGCCAGGGCCCTGGACGTGAGCCTCGCGGACGGCCTGGCCCACGAGTCCTACCTCCACGCGCTCTCGTGCGCCACCGAAGACAAGGCCGAGGGCGTCCGGGCCTTCCTGGAGAAGAGGAAGCCAGAGTTCAAGGGGTCCTAGCCGGGATCAGGGTCGTTGCAAAGCGGTGGGGCGGGGGGCCTACCCCCGCCCTGGTCTAGGGGGACCGCGCTTGTACGCTGACATGCATGTGCACACCACACGCTCCGATGGCACGCTAAGCCCGGAGGACCTAGTGGCCGAGACCAAGCGGCTTGGCCTTAGGGCCGTGGGGATCGCGGACCACGATACGATGTCCGGGATCGAGGAAGCCCAGGCTGCCGGCTGCCGCCTGGGCGTCGAGGTTATCCCCGCGGCGGAGATCAACGCTGACCTCGAGGGGGCAGAGGTGCACATACTTGCCTACTACCCGTGGCACAGCCTGGAGGACGCCCTACTGGTGTTGCGGGGCGCCCGGGTGGACAGGATGGAGGAAATGGTGAGCAATCTGGGACGTCTAGGATTTCGCCTGCCCCTGGAGAGGGTGCTTGACCTAGCGGGGGACTCTGCCCCAGGCCGCCCTCATCTTGCCAGGGTCATGGAGGAAATGGGCTATGTCCGGGACACGGAGGAGGCTTTTAGCAAGTACCTGGCAGCGGGCAGGCCAGGGTATGTGGGAAGGACCAGGCCCAGCCCCGAGCAGGCTGTTAGGCTCATCCTAGATAACGGGGGCGTCCCGGTGCTGGCTCACCCTGGGCTCACCGGCGCGGGTGGCCTGTTGCCGGGCCTGCTTAGGTCTGGGCTAATGGGGATTGAGGTGTTCCATCCCTCTCACTCCCACGCCGATGTGATGCGCTATTCAACGCTGTGCAGTGAGAAGGGCCTCCTGGTTACAGGCGGCTCGGACAGCCATGGCCCAGGCTCCGGGAGGGTGGCCCTGGGAACTATAAGGGTGCCCTACGACCTTGTAGAGCGGGTCAAGGAGGCGTCCCGGCGCCTGGCAGCCCAGGTCTAAACCGCCCTGCCTGCCCCTTGGCGATGCGCGCATAGTGCCTGGGGGCCAAAGATATAATAATCCTGGGAATGAGGCCCCAAATCAGGAGAAGCGTGACATGGTGCCCCGGGATGACCAGGTGTGCCATGCCGGTGCAGCCTAGGAAGGGAGGCAGCCGGCTAGACAGGGCCGGCCACGTGCTGTGCTGAATGAGATCCATGAGGTTGCCCACCTGATGGCCAGGGTGAAGACCCTGGAGGACACCGTGAGGAGTCTCCGGGTGAGCCGCCGAGTGCTCATGAACCTCATGGCGGAGAGGGAAAGGAGCCACGAAGGGCGCATCAGGGACCTGGAGAGAAAGAACAAACGCCTCCGGCGGGACAACCGGAGGTATGCCCAGCGCATGCTCGAGCAGAACATACGGCTCATGGGCATGGAAAACCCAGCCTCAAGCGACGGCCGCCGCTAGGGGCGTCATCAGCCCTGGGGAAGTCCCAGGATCGCCGGCCAATCGCAGTGTTTATCCACGTTCTCCTTGGCTATCCTTATCCCCTTCAGGTCAGACGGGGTTATCTTCCTGGATACCTGGTGGCACCTCTCCACGGCATCGTAGGTCAGGTAGTGGACAAGGATGACCGGGATCTGCTTTTCGTCTGCCCTGGCCAGGACACCCACGTCCGGGTACATTCCACCCGTCAGGACTAACCCGGCTGTGCTTGTCTCCAGGGCAGCGAGGCACAGGTCGGCCCTGTCACCGCCTGTGATCAAGAGCTTATTGGGAACGCGGCGGAGATACTGGAGGGCCCCCTCCGAAGTCATGGCTCCTATGAGGACCTCCTCCACAACCTTCTCAAGGCCATCCTCCCCGGCTAGCAACTCACCGCCCAGGACGTCCAGGTACTGCCTGACCTTGGGGGCGGACACCTCCATTCTCCTGGGCACCACACCCAGGACCGGCAGGCCCCTGGCCTCGAGGAGTGGCTTGTACACCCCCCTGGTCTTGTCCAGGAGGGGCCTTGTGACGTCGTTAAATATGTTGCCTAGGAGGGGTACCCCCTTGCATTGGAAGCAGTCGTTGTACATGATGATCCTGTCCACTATGAAGTCATTGTCCGGCCGCGTTACCAGGAGGGCCGGGATGTCCAGGGTCTTCGCCAGGGAGCCCGCATCAAGGCTAAGCCCGGCCATGACGTAGGGGGACGTCGTGCCTTCCACTACAACCACCTGGTACGTGGAGGCGAGGTCCCGGAAGGCCTGGGTTATCTGGTGAAGAAGGTTCTCACCCCGGCTGTACCTGGTGAGGTAAGTGGAGGACGCCTGGATGTGGACCAGTTGCTCCAGCGGTTCCTCCATCTTGAGCACGTGCTTCATGAGCACCGCGTCCTCATCGGCCGTTCCACGAGCGGCCTCCACAGCCCCGATGGGCTTGAAGTAGCCTACCTTGAAGCCCTCTTGCTGTAGCCTCAGGGCTAGGCCCAGGCATATGGCGGTCTTGCCGCTCCCGTATCTGCCAGCCACCAGGAAACTCCTCATGCCTTCACACCTCACGATATAGTGATTTTGACGTCTAAGGCCAGGGCACCCTGATCGTAGGCCATTACCGGGTTGATGTCCATCTCCGTTATCTCCGGGAAGTCCAGGGCAAGCTGGGCCACGCGCTGGATCATCTGGGCGATAGCGGCGCAGTCCTTGGGCTTCTCCCCCCGGAAGCCGCGGATAAGGGTGAAGGCCTTGGTCTCTTCCATCATCAGCCTCGCCTCAGCCTCCGACAGGCCATCGGCTAGGCGAAACGCTACATCCTTGAGGAGGTTAACGTATATTCCTCCTAGGCCGAATGCGATGAGGGGTCCGAACTGGACGTCCCTGGTCATCCCCACTATCAGTTCCACGCCCTTGGGTGCCATCCTCTGGACCTCTATGCCGTGGGGCGTGATCCCTGGGAGGTACCGCTGGACGCTCTCAGTGATGTCCAAGAAGGCTTGGCGGACCTCCTCGGGGCCCTTGAGATTGGGCTTTACGCCCCCCACGTCGGTCTTGTGGAAGATCTTTGGGGAAGCCACCTTGAGGATCACCGGGAAGCCTAAGAGGTCCGCCATGTACGCAGCCTCATCAGCCCGCGTGGCCAGAAGTGAAGGTGCGCAGGGGATGCCATACGCCCGCGCCACCCTGATGGCCTCGGGTCCCAGGAGGATCAGGCGGCCCTCCTTCCTGATGTCCCGAAGGATCTCCTTGACGGCCCCGGTATTAACACCGCCAAACTGAGGGGATTCCGTGCAGGGCGGGTTCTTCAGGCGCTTCCCATACTTCACCAGCCCCTGGATGGCCTCCACCGCAGGTTCGGGAAACGGGTAGCAGGGAACCCCCTGCTTAAAGAGGAGCGCCGATGCCTCCTCAACCGCCTGCCCGCCCATGAAGGAGGCCAGAATGGGCTTATCCGGGTGGGCCTGGCGTGCCTCGAGCACCACCTGGGCCGCCTGGGTCGCGTCCAGGACGGCGGTGGGGGACAGTATCACCAGGCCCACATCAACGCCGGGATCCCCCAGGGTCTTCTCCAGGGCCAGCCGGTATCGCGCGGCGCCGGCGTCCCCTATCACATCCACGGGGTTGTACACGTTCGCCGTACGGGGCAGCGCCTCCCTGAGGCTGTCGATCGTCTCCTTGGCGAGGTGAGCCATCTTCAGGCCGCGTCTCTCCGTGGAGTCCGTGGCAATGATGCCGGGCCCGCCCGAATTGGTCACGATGACGAGGTTCTCGCCATGGGGCACCGGCTGGGATGCAAAGGCCACGGCCCATGCGAACAGTTGCTCCACGGTGTCAGCCCTGAGCACACCGGACTGCCTGAAAGCCACTTCATAGGCAAGGTCGCTTCCGGCTAGGGCCCCGGTGTGGGATGAGGCTGCCTTGGCTCCCGCCTGGGTGCGGCCAGCCTTCAAGACAATGACAGGTTTTTTCAGGCAGGCCTTCCTGGTCACCTCAAGGAACTGCGGCCCATTGGCGACGTCCTCAAGATAGCACAGGATCACCCTGGTGTTAGGGTCGCCGGCGGCATCGGCGATGAAGTCGGCCTCATTGAGGTGGCCCTTGTTGCCCAGGCTGATGAACTTGCTGAAGCCTATGCCTCGCTCCAGGCTCCAGTCAAGGATGGCCACGCACATGGCGCCAGACTGGGATATGAAGGCTATGTTTCCCTTCAGGGGATAATCCTTGGCGAAGGTAGCGTTTATTGGGGTGTGGGTATCGATTATGCCCAGGCAGTTGGGCCCGACCATTCTCATCCCCATTCCCCTCACGGCATCCACAAGGTTCTTCTCCATCTCGAGGCCCTCTTTACCAATCTCCTTGAACCCGGCGGTGATCACCACGAGGTTCTTTACTCCAGCGTCCCCGCACTCCTTGACCACCTCCAGGATCGCTGCGGGTGGAACGGCTAGCACAGCGAGGTCCAGGGGTTTTCCAATGGACTTGACCGAGGGGAAACACGGCACTCCCAAGATCTCTTTCTCCGTAGGGTTCACGGCATACGTCTTTCCCTGGTACCCGCTGGAGAGGATGTTCCTGATGAGAGCGTGGCCTATCTTGCCCGGGCTGCGGGAGGCACCAACCACCACTGTGCCTGCAGGGTTGAACAACGTCTCTAGGTCCGGCATGGTGCGACCACCTTTAGAAGAAGGTATAAACGATCCAGCAGTTATCAGCTAGAATCTATCATATCACGCCGGCTGGGACAACTCGGGCGCGCTTCATTGATGCCTGGGACCTGAATGCCCAGGACGCGGTTATAGAAAACGCGATTTCGGATTTTTCCGCCTGTTGGCCCGGTGCCGCCAAGTAGCAGGAATTGGGGGAGACTGTGGAGAAAGTTAACGGGCGAACAAGGGGCTCGGGCTAATTGACACCCTGGCGATGCATCCTGGCCGGGGCGGTCCCCCGCGTGTACCCACGGCTCATCCCCAGGCAAAGCGAGGGGGCTTAGGGTAGATGGCCCTTGGCCAGATTGTGTGGCAAGGCCTTGGGCTGGCGTTCCGCCGGACCCGGGCGGCTGGCTTGGCACGGTGTTCTGGCCGGACGGGTTCAGGACAAGTTTAGACAAAAGGGTAAGGAGGACGAAGGATGGCACTGGATCCCACCAAGTACGCAGATTGGCAGATCGCTGAAGAAGCAGAGACCAGGATGAAGAGCGTGTACCAGCTCGGCGAAGAACTGGGGCTGGAGAAGGAGGAGCTCCTGCCCTACGGTCATCACGTGGCCAAGGTGGACTTCAAGAAGATCCTGGCCCGGTTGGCCGGCAGGCCTGACGGCAAGTACATTGACGTTACCGCCATTACACCCACACCCCTGGGTGAGGGCAAGTCCACCTCCACAATGGGGCTTACCCAGGGTCTTGGCAAGCGGGGCAAGAGAGTGACCGCGGCCATCCGGCAGCCGTCAGGCGGTCCCACCATGAATATCAAGGGTTCGGCGGCGGGCGGCGGGCTGTCCCAGTGTATCCCCCTGACTCCCTTCTCCCTGGGGCTCACTGGCGACATCAACGCCATCATGAACTCCCACAACCTTGCAATGGTGGCACTCACTTCCCGGATGCAGCATGAGTTCAACTACGGGGACAAGTTCCTGGAGGGCAGGGGCCTGAAGAGGCTCAACATCGACCCTCACAACGTGGAGATGCGGTGGATAATCGACTTCTGCGCCCAGGCGCTGAGGAACATCGTTGTTGGCTTGGGCGGCAAGATGGACGGCTTCATGATGCAGTCGGGGTTCGCCATCGCTGTGTCCTCAGAGGTGATGGCCATTCTCTCCGTGTCCAAGGACCTCAAGGACATGAGGGAACGCATGGGCCGGATAGTCGTGGCCTATGACAAGTCCGGGAAGCCTGTGACAACAGCTGATCTGGAGGTTGACGGGGCCATGACTGCGTGGATGGTCGAGGCCCTGAATCCCAACCTCTTGCAGACCCTGGAGGGCCAGCCCGTCTTCGTGCACGCAGGACCCTTTGCCAACATAGCCATTGGCCAGTCGTCCATAGTGGCGGACCGTGTGGCCCTGAAGCTCTCTGACTACCATGTGACGGAGTCCGGCTTTGCGGCGGACATCGGGTTTGAGAAGTTCTGGAACCTCAAGTGCCGCATGTCTGGACTGAAGCCCCATGCTGCTGTCCTGGTAGCCACCGTGAGGGCCCTGAAGGCCCACGGCGGGGCACCCCTTCCTGTGCCGGGCAAGCCCCTTGACAAGGCCTACACTGAAGAGAACGTGGAGTGGGTCGACAAGGGGTGCGAGAACCTTGTCCACTGCATCAACATCATCAAGAAGGCTGGCATCAACCCGGTGGTATGCATCAATTCCTTCCACACTGACACTGCCAACGAGATCAAGACCGTTAAGGCTGCAGCCGAGGCTGCGGGCGCCCGGGTCGCTGTTTCCAGCCACTGGCTCAAGGGTGGGGATGGCGCTGTGGACCTGGCGGATGCCGTCATCGACGCCTGCAATGAGCCCAACGACTTCCGGTTCTTGTACGAGCTGGATGTGCCCCTTCGCCAGCGCATCGAGCTCATAGCCAGGGAGGTCTACGGTGCAGATGGGGTGGACTACTCCCCCTTGGCCTTGGAGAAGGCCAAGAAGATGGAGCAGGATCCTGAGATCCAGAAACTCGGTACCTGCATGGTGAAGACCCACCTTTCTCTCACGGACAACCCGGCCCTAAAGGGTGTGCCCAAGGGCTGGAGGCTCAGCGTCAGGGACATCCTTACCTATAGTGGCGCAGGCTTTGTGGTGCCCGTGGCGGGGGCCATAAGCCTCATGCCAGGTACTTCCTCCGATCCGGCCTACCGGCGCGTGGACGTGGACACGGAGACCGGCAAGGTAAAGGGATTGTTCTAGTGCGCAGGGACTCACCTGGCCCCGCCCCATTTTCCTGGGGCGGGGCCAGGTCTTTTCCAGGCCTCCATGAAGAAAACCGCCGGGGAGGAAATGGGACCCAGCCGTAGAAACCCTAGGGGAAGGAAAGGACGCTAAGGGGGTCTTTAGGTCTCATGGGTGAACCTGCTCGAAGGCACGTTTCCCTTGGGGAAGCCTGTGAAAGGCTGGGGCTTGGCCCCAAGACCTTCCGGAACATGGTGGACGAGTACCGGGAGGTACTGGGCTTATCCGCTGAAGAAGACCAGGGGCTCCCTGAAGAGCGCGTCGAAACCCTCGAGCGCATAGTGGAGTGGAGGAGCTCGGGGCTTGGCCCCGAGGAGATAGGTCGTCTCCTGGAGGAGACCATGCCTTCGCAGGCGCCACCCCGGTCTTCCCAGACCTCCGAGCGCCTCCTGGCCCGGGTTCCCAGCCATCGTGAGAGGGCCCTGATGGAGCAGAGCCTTCCCGAACGCCTCGAGCGCCTTGTCAAGGCCATCGGGCAATCCGAATCCAAGCGCCTGGAGGACCGGGACCTTATGCTGACTGCCATGATGCGGATCCAGCAAGAGGTGAGGATGCTGCGCTATGAGCTCAGGGGAGGCACCCGCAGGGAGAGACGCCGCGGGTTCTGGAGCCGCCTCTTCGGCGGCGGCTGATGCCATGGTGCCCGGCAGGCGGCAAGTGTCTGATGCCCGGAGTCTCCCCCTATTCGGGGGTTTACGATCCGCCGCTGGGAAAGCCCACCCTTTTAAGGGTGGGATGAAAGGCGGCCGAAGAAACGGTTCGTAAGTATATCGAGGAGCAGAAAAACAAGTGAAAACCTACTGCTTCAAGCTGTACCAGTCGAAACGCAATAAGAGGCTCCACAAGGCCCTCAACATCGCGGGGAGCATCTACAACCACTTGATCGCCTTGCACCGGAGATAACCCTTGGGGAGAAGGAGTAGGACCTGCTTCGGCGGGCGTCCTTCCATGAACCCGAATCACACGAATTCATTCGTGGGAGTATGTCAAACACTACATGCGGAGTTGAGTCATGAGACCCTGGATCCGTAGGTCTAGAAGGCTAGTTCTCTTGGGAATAGCCCTTGTCCTGGCATTGGCCTTCACCGGCGCGCCACTGCCCACGCAGGCATCTCGACCGCTGCGAGTGCGTGGGCTTTCCTATGCCCTGGTGGACGTGGACACCGGCCAGGTGCTCTCCCAGAATGGCGGGGACAGGCAACTTTCCATAGCCAGCACCACCAAGATCATGACCGGCCTGATTGTCGTGGAGAGGTGCTCGCTGGCGGAGATCGTCACCGTGCCCGCTGAAGCTGCCTTGGTCCACGGCAGCCGCATATACCTTGAACCCGGCGAGACCTATAGAGTTGAGGAACTCCTCTACGCAATGATGATCGCCAGCGCCAATGACGCTGCGGTGGCCCTGGCGCACCACATATCAGGCAGCGTTGAGGCGTTTTCAGCCCTCATGAACCAGAGAGCCCGGGAGCTTGGCCTGGAGGGATTATGGTTTAAGAACCCCCATGGCCTGGACCAGGAGGGGCACCTGGGCACGGCAACGGACGTCGCCCGCCTGGGGGCACTGGCGCTGAAGAACCCCCTGTTCCGCCGGTTTTCCTCGGCTACCCAAGCCACCATACCCTGGCCCGTTAAGGATTCGGTGAGAGAGATCAACAGCCATAACTACTTTCTTGTGTCCTACCCCGGGGCCACCGGCATGAAGACCGGCTGGACTGACTTGTCCGGGCACTGCCTGGTGGGTTCGGCTGCCAGGGGAGGCCGGGAGGTGGTCGGGGTAGTCCTGGGGGCCGAGGACCGGGATCAGCTGTGGAGGGACATGAGCTCGCTCATTTCCTATGGCCTGGACGAATTCGAGGCGGTTGAGACTGTGAGTGCCGGGGCCCGGTTTGACCTTGCACTGGAGACGGGAATGCCAGGCCTGTTGGCAGAGACACAGCTGCCCGTGCGCACCGTGAGGCCAGTTGGCGGGGCCTTCGCCGCAGGCTCCAGGGTGGGCCTAGCCATCAACCGCCTGGAACTACCCATAGGTCAAGGGGATGTTGTGGGATACCTTGAGGTTTTCGAGGGCGATCGTATGGTTGGGTCTAGTCCACTGGTCTCTATAGTACCGGTGCCAGCGGCCGGCGCTGGAGTTGCCCTGTGGAAACAGGGTGGCTTGATCCTCCTGGCGGGAGGCGCCCTGGCGGGCATCTATCGCTGGGGGAGACGCAGGAGGAGGCTGAGGCGGGTACTGGTGAGGAGATATGCGCCTTTAACCACCTCAGGCTGGAGGCCTTCAATCCCGGCACGGCGCGGGAGGCCCCGGGCCCTTAGGCAAAAGAGGCACTGGAACCTCTATATCCGTGAATAACCACACCAGTGCAGACCATCAGACGCTTGCACAAGTGCCTTGATCCTCCCGCACAACCCCTGGCCCGGAACCCCGCCTACCTTGCTCCAGTTGCCCTCTTTGAGGATCTGGCATAAACTTGGGTTATCACGGGCACCTGGATACCTAGACAGCGCCTGGGGGAGGCCAGAACTTGAGGTTTTACGTCATGACCTTTGGCTGCCAGATGAACGCCAGCGACTCGGAGGTTGTCTCTGGTCTCCTGGCGGGTGCAGGGTATGATAAGGCACCCCATGTAGAGGATGCCGATGTTGTAATCGTTCTTACCTGCTCAGTCAGGGAGAGCGCAGAATCCCGGGTTCACGGCAGGCTGGGGGCGTTGAAGGCGCTGAAGGCCCGGAGGCCTGGCATGATCATAGGGGTTGGCGGCTGTATGCCTCAGCGAGAGGGCGGCGCCAGGGAGATCATGGGGCGTCACAAGCACGTAGACCTGGTGTTTGGGACGCACAACCTCCACGATGTGGCAAGGCTGGTGGAGGAGGCCCGGGCAGGAAGAACCGTGGAGGTCCTGGAGGACCAGGAGAGACCCGCTTTCAGAAACCCCCTTCGCCAGGAGGATCTCCTAGCCTGGGTGCCCATCATGCATGGGTGCGACAACTACTGCTCTTACTGCATTGTCCCCTACGTCCGGGGAAGACCCCGCAGTCGTCCCTCGGAGGTCATAGAGGCAGAAGTGAGGAGCCTGGTGGCCGGGGGCTGCCGGGAGATTACCCTCCTTGGGCAGAACGTGAACGCCTATGGCCACGATCTGCCAGGGGGTGAAGGGTTCTCACGCCTCCTGGGGCGGCTTGACGCGATAGAGGGACTCTGGCGGATCCGCTACACAACATCGCACCCTAGGGACTTCGACCTGGACATGGTGAAGGCCGTGGCGGCCTCCCGGGCAGTGTGCGAGCACTTCCACCTGCCCGTGCAGTCAGGGAGTGACAGGGTCCTGACCTTGATGAACCGGGGCTACACCAGGGAACGCTATCTTGACCTGGCCGCTGCCATCCGGGAACGGATCCCCGGGGCCTCCATCACCACTGATATCATCGTGGGCTTTCCCGGGGAGACCCAGGAAGACTTCGAGGATACCCTGGACCTCGTGAAGAGGGTTGGTTTCGACTCTGCCTTTACCTTCATGTTCTCCCCGAGATCCGGGACCCCCGCGGCTACCATGGAGGGCCAGGTACCCCTGGAGACCAGGAAATCCAGGCTGTCCCGGTTGATTGAGATGCAGAAGGCCATCACGCTTGAAAGAAACCTGGCCCTGGTAGGCAAGAAGGTGGAGGTCCTGGTGGAGGGCCCCAGCAAGAAGGAGCCGGAGCGGCTTCAGGGAAGGACAAGGACAGGGAGGTACGTTCACTTCCTGGGCCCCCCCTCATGGAAGGGGAGCCTTGTGGGTGTTGTCATCACCCGCGCAGGGCTCTGGAGCCTAGACGGTGAAAGGAGCGAGAAGCAGCCTTGAGTGCCTCCACCCCCATGATACAGCAGTATAAAAGGGCCAAGTATGAGCACCCCGATAAGATACTCATGTTCCGCCTGGGGGACTTCTACGAGATGTTCTACGAGGATGCCGAGGTGGCATCCCGGGAACTGGACATCACCCTGACGGCCCGGCCCGCGGGGAAGGACGGGAAGATCCCCATGGCAGGCGTGCCCTATCACGCGGTGGACTCGTACCTGGAGCGCCTGGTGAGCCGGGGCTACAAGGTAGCCATATGTGATCAGGTGGAGGATCCAGGCCAGGGCAAGGCACTCGTGCGCCGGGAGATCACCCGGATAGTGACCCCTGGTACCTGCGTGGACCTGAGGACCCCCCAGAACAACTACCTGGCCAGCCTGAGCCTGGGCGGGGGAGGGATTGGCCTGGCGGTGGCGGACGCATCAACAGGTGAGTTCCGGGCCACCGAGTTCCGAGGGGACGATGCGGCTGGAAGGGCCCAGGAGGAACTCCTTCGCACCGCCCCGTCAGAGTGCCTGGTGGGCCCGGGTGTCCGTGAAGAGGCCTCCTGGAACCGCTTTTTTGGCCAGAGACTGAGGTGCGTGCTTACCCAGGGTGACGAATTAGCCTATGATCACGAAACTGCCTACCGGGTCCTCACGGGCCACTTCGGAATCCTGTCTCTCAGGGGGTTCGGGCTGGAGGATGAGCACGCGGCAATCGCCGCAGCTGGCGCCCTCCTGGGGTACCTCCAGGAGACCCACCGTACAGCCCTGGCCCACATGACCGCTATCTCGCATTATAGCAGTAGTAACTACATGGCCCTGGATTCCCAGACCAGGAGGAACCTGGAACTCACCCAGACCCTGGCAGGCCAGAAGTCTAAGGGTTCACTCCTTTGGGTCCTGGATGCAGCCGTCACCAGCCTGGGGCAAAGACTCCTCAGGAACTGGATCACCCACCCGCTCGTTTGTGTGAAGGCCATAGAGGAGAGGCTGGATTCCGTGGAGTTCCTGGTGAAGGCGGGGCTCCAAAGGGCCTCCCTGCGGGGTTCCCTCAAGGGGATCAGGGATCTGGAACGCCTCATGGCCCGCATCGCCTACGGGAGCGCTGGCCCCAGGGACCTGGTGGCATTGAGGGCCTCCCTGGAGGCGGCGTCGGCCCTCCCCAGGCACCTGGAGGGAGCCCGGGGAAGCCTCGCCCATCTCCCTAGGGAGATGCCGGACCTCGGGGACCTTACCAGGCTTCTTGAAGAGGCGGTGGAGGATGACCCGCCTCTCCTTGCCAGGGAGGGGGGCTTCGTGAAGACAGGGTACCGCCAGGAGATAGACCAGCTGAGGGAACTTGCCAGGGGAGGCAGGAGCTGGATCAGCCAGTTCGAATCCTCCGAGCGGCAAAGGACAGGTATCAAGTCGCTCAAGGTGGGCTACAACCGGGTGTTCGGCTACTATGTAGAGGTCACCCGGGCAAACCTCTCCCAGGTGCCCTCAGACTACCAGCGCAGGCAGACCCTGGCCAACGCTGAACGCTTCGTCACTGAGGAGCTGAAGGCCAAGGAAGAGGCTATCCTGGGGTCTGAGGAGAGGATGCAGGCCCTGGAGTACGAGGTGTTCATGGAGCTCAGGGATGCGGTCCTGGCCAGGACCGCCCAGATCCAGCGGGCTGCCAGGGTTGTGGCCCAGGCTGACGTCCTTGCGGCCCTGGCCGAGGTTGCCGCCAGGGAGGGGTACGTGCGCCCCCTGGTTGACCAGTCCACCGTGGTGGAGATCACCGACGGGAGGCACCCCGTACTTGAGAAGGTGCTTGACGCGGGGGCCTTCGTGCCCAACGACTCTCACCTAGACACCCAGGAAAACCGGTTTCTTGTCATCACCGGGCCCAACATGGCTGGCAAGTCCACCTATCTTCGCCAGGTGGCGCTCATATGCCTCATGGCTCAGATGGGTGGGTTCGTGCCGGCCTCCCGTGCCAGGATAGGTGTGATAGACAAGCTCTTCACCCGGGTAGGCGCCTGGGATGACCTAGTAATGGGACAAAGCACCTTTATGGTGGAGATGACCGAGGTGGCCCACATCCTTCATAACGCCACGGAGAGGAGCCTGATCATCCTGGACGAGATAGGCAGGGGCACCAGCACCTATGACGGCCTCAGCATAGCCTGGGCGGTGTCCGAGTACATCCTGGACAGGGAGAGGATCGGTGCCAAGACCCTCTTCGCCACCCACTACCGGGAGATGGTCCAGATGGAGGAGGGCCTGGATGGGGCCCGGAACTTCTCCGTTGCCATCAAGAGGCGGGGGGACGACATGGTGTTCCTCCGCAGGCTGGTCCGGGGGGGCTCCGACGGCAGCTACGGTATCGATGTGGCCCGCCTGGCGGGCCTGCCCAGGGACGTGACGGAGAGGGCTCGCCAGATCCTCAGGGGACTGGAGGAGGCGTCTGGAAGGGTCAGCGCCACACTGGATCCCCCGGCCTACACCCAGATTAGCTTCCTGGAGCCAGGGGAGCACCCGGTTCTTGAGGAGCTTCGCAACATGAAGGTGCTGGAGATGACGCCCATCGAGGCCCTCCAGGAACTCTATCGCCTGCAGGGCAAGGCAAGGAAGGGGAGCTAGACATGGGCCTCATAGCCGTCCTGGACGAGATGACGGCCAGCCAGATCGCTGCGGGGGAAGTGGTGGAGAGGCCCTCCTCCGTTGTGAAGGAACTGGTGGAGAATTCCCTGGATGCCCAGGCATCCAGGATAAGCGTGGAGACCCGGGGGGGAGGGGCGGGACTTGTAACGGTGACCGATGATGGCACCGGCATGGAGCGAGAGGATGCCCTCCTTGCCTTCTCGCGCCACGCCACCAGCAAGGTGAGGAGTGCCCGGGACCTGGTGACGGTACGCACCCTTGGGTTCAGAGGGGAGGCACTCCCGAGCATCGCCTCAGTGTCCAAGGTGGAGATGGTTACCCGGGTAGCAGGGAGTGCCGCTGGATCAAGGGTGTGTGTTGAGGGGGGGAAGGTATCCTCCGTGGGTGAGGCGGGGTCTGCCCCCGGCACCAGGATCAGCGTGAGGTCCTTGTTCTACAACACCCCAGCCCGGAAGGAGTTCCTGGGCTCCCAGCGGGGAGAGAACGCTGCCATCACCGACGTGGTCACCCGGCTTGCTCTATCCTGGCCCCAGGTAGCCTTCCGCCTAGTGCAGGAGGGCCGGGAGACCCTGGTCACCACTGGCCAGGGGGATTCGCTGCTTATAGTGGCGGAACTGTTCGGCAAGGACCTGGCTGAGAGGCTTTTGCCCACCGGCCCTGTCGAAAGGAACGGCCTGAGGGTGAAGGCCCTGGCAGGAGACCGGGAGACATGCCGGCCGAGCCGCCGGAGGCAGTTTTACTTCGTGAATAACAGGTCCATATCCTCTGCCGTGCTAAGACGGGCTTCAGAGGAAGGCACTAGGGGCTCCTTGCCTTGCGGTTCCTATCCCTTCCTGCTACTTCTCGTTGAGGCGGAGCCAGGACTGGTGGACGCCAACGTCCACCCGGGGAAGTGCGAGGTGCGCTTTAAGGATGAGCGCGGGGTGTTCCTCCTGGTGTCCCAGGCGGTGAGGCAGGCATACGCAAGGGACACCCGTGACCTGGAGCCCTCCCCAGGATGGGCCGCCATTGCTGAGGCAGCGCCCTCCTACATGGAGGCAGGGCAGGGGGACCTCTTCGGTGAATGGAGTGACGCAAAAGAGGGTTGGCGTCCAGCCCTCAGGGTCCTGGGGCAGGCGGGAAACACCTATATCGTGGCAGAGGGCAACGACGGTATCTACCTGGTTGACCAGCACGCCGCCCACGAGATGGTCACATTCAGGAATCTGGAGGAAGCCCTGAAGGGGGGCAGGACCTGCCAGGAGCTGATGATGCCCGTCACAGCGCACCTGGGCCCAGGCGAGGCTGCGGCATGGCTGGGCAACAGGGATTACCTTGAGGAGATGGGGATACACTTCGACCACCTGGGAGGGGATACCATCACCGTAAGGGCGGTACCCCAGCCCCTGGAAGGGAGCGTGAGCCCTTCCCTCTTGGCTGAGTTCACGGAGAGGCTCTTAGGTACCAGGGCCCCTGGGGACCTTCCTCCCCGGCAAGAGGCGCTGCTGGCCCTGGCCGCATGCCACGCCTCGGTGAGGGCAGGGGAGAGTCTCCGAGACGAGGAGATGGCCTGCCTGCTACAGCAAGTGGGAGGAATGGGTTTTCCAGGGGCTTGCCCCCACGGCAGGCCTGTGATGGTGAGGCTCACCTGGGAAGAACTCGAGAGGCGGTTTGGCCGCCGCTAGGGGGCGAGCTGGATGAGTGGAAGGCCACTCTTGGTGTTGCTGGGCCCCACAGCCGTGGGGAAGTCCGAGGTGGCCCTGGAGGTGGGTGAGAGGCTGGGCGGGGAAATCGTGTCCGCCGATTCCATGCAGGTCTACCGGTGGATGGATGTGGGGACTGCCAAGCCCTCTCCTGAGGACAGGGCCAGGGTGCCTCATCACCTCATAGACGTGGTCGACCCCGCCACACCCTTCAGCGTTGCTGACTACCAGGCCATGGCCTTGGAGTGCATCAGGTCAATACATGCTCGCGGCCGCATTCCCTTGCTGGTGGGGGGAACGGGCCTTTACATCAAGGCGGTGACGGATCTCTATCTCTTCGAGGCCATGGAGCGGGACGGCCCGACCCGGCGGGAGCTCCAGGGGCGAGCCAGGCAGGAAGGGATTGAAGGGCTGTACCGGGAGCTCCAGGCGGTAGACCCCGAGGGCGCCCGGCGCATTCACCCCAATGACGCCCGGCGCGTGATAAGGGCGCTGGAGGTGTACCGGGCAACTGGGAGGCCCATCTCCAGGCACCAGGCGGCCAGGCGGGATGACGAGGGCTTTGACCTCCTCATGATCGGTCTCACCATGGAAAGGGAACACCTGTACAGCCGGATCGACTCCCGGGTGGATAGGATGATGGCCCTGGGGTTCAAGGACGAGGTAAGGAGGCTTCTTGAGAGGGGCTACGGGCCTGGCCTCTATCCCATGAGATCCCTGGGGTACAAGGAAATGACCCTGTACCTCCTGGGCGGTATCGGCCTGGAGGAGGCGGTGAGGCTCCTCAAGAGGAATACCCGGCACTTCGCGAAGCGCCAGATTACGTGGTTCCGGCCGGACAAGCGAATACAGTGGATAGAAATGGGAGAAGATAGAGACGAAGGCGCCGTAGTGGCAGATATTGTTAATATGGTGGAAGGACTTCCTTGGAACACGTAGAATGGAACCAACACAGAAACGGGCTGGAGGGCGATGCCGGATGGCTAAGGTCTTGAACCTGCAGGATTCCTTCTTGAATCACATTCGAAAGGAGAACGTTCCCACCACCCTGTACCTGGTGAACGGGTTCCAGCTCAAGGGCCAGGTACGTGGTTTTGACAACTTCACAGTGGTAATGGAGAGCGAAGGAAAGCACATGCTTGTCTACAAGCACGCCATCTCCACCGTCACTCCCAGCCGGGTCATAGGGAACATTGTGGAAATCGCGAGGAAGGAAGCGGAGACAGAGGGAGAGGCTTGATGGCGGGCAAGGGATTCGAGTAAAAGCCCGGGCCTAGAGGGGCCCGGGCTTGCTGTGGGGCATCATTGCCTGGGGTCGTGTGTCTCGAGGGGAGAGGTGCCCGTGGATGCCCATTTTGGGAACATTCTGCCTTAGTGTCCGGGCTTGTTTACACCCGGTCCCAGTAGTGTTATGCTTATGTTGACAAGAATGGCGCCGGTCATAGTGGCTGGCAGTGCGGTAAAGGAACCTTTGGGTACTTGGGCGTTTGAATTCGAGGCGCCAGCGACCATCTTGAATATCTCGGAGGTGTAAAGACGTGCTTGGCAGGTTCGGTTGGACGGAATTGGTGATAATCCTGGTTATTGCCTTGATAGTCTTCGGACCAGGCAAGCTCCCCGATGTTGGGAAGGCTCTGGGGAAGGCCATCGGCGAGTTCAAGAAGGGTACTTCCGATAAGGAGGAGTCTAAGCCCGCCGAGAAGGACGCTTGAGGTTCTGGCCCGGATCATGTCGTTCCTTCCGTTAGATGCGGGGCCTTAAACCGCGGCCTGCAGCCAAGGGCTGTGGGCTGTTCTATGGGTGGACCGGGCGGGGAGGAGACACGTTGGACTCAGGACGCCACTTCGTAGTGGGAACCGCAGGCCACATCGACCACGGCAAGACTGCCCTGGTCAATGCCTTGACCGGGCAGGAAACGGACCGCCTGCCCCAGGAGAAAGAGCGCGGGATATCCATTGACCTGGGCTTTGCCCACATGGACATAGACGGCGTCCCCGTGGCTATAGTGGATGTGCCTGGCCATGAACGGTTCATCAAGAACATGCTGGCTGGCGTGAGCGGGATCGACCTGGCCCTCCTGGTGGTGGCTGCGGACGAGGGCCCCATGCCCCAGACCAGGGAACACCTGGACATCCTGGATCTCCTTGGGGTTAGCCGGGGCATCGTTGCCGTGACGAAGCGAGACCTCGTGGACGATGAGTGGGCTTGCATTGTAATGGACGAGATCCATAACCTCCTGGCGGGTACCACCCTGGAGGGCTCACCGGTGATACAGGTATCGGCGGTGACCGGGGAGGGCCTTGAAGAACTGAGGAAGGCCATAGGTAAGGTGGTCTCGGAAGCCCTGGCCAGGACGTCTGAGGGGGTGGCGCGCCTCCCCGTTGACAGGGTATTCACCATGCCGGGCTTTGGAACAGTGGTTACAGGTACCCTGGTTTCCGGGGAGATTGTGGATGGCCAGCGACTGGACGTCATGCCCCAGGGCTTCACCGTCAAGGTGAGGCAGCTAGAGGTACACGGCAAAAGGGTGCCCGGGGCCCTGGCGGGCCAGCGCGTCGCCCTGAACCTGGCCAAGGTCGAGCGAGGTGAGGTGCGACGGGGTTCTGTGCTCTCCGAGCCCGGGACTCTGGCTCCAACCTGGGGGTTTGCGGGCACCTTCCGCCTGCTTTCCCGGGCCTTGAGGCCACTGGCCAGCTCCACCAGGGTAAGGCTCCACGTGGGAACCTCGGAGGTCCTGGGACGCCTGGTGAGCCTTGAGGGGGATTCGCTAGATCCCGGGGATGAAGGCTTGGTGCGGTTCAAGGCTGAGGAACCCATGGCGGTGAGCAAGGGAGACCGCTTCATCGTCCGGAGCTACTCGCCTGCCCTCACCATCGGGGGGGGGAGGGTGATAACCTCCAGGGGACGTTTCCGCCGCCTTAACCACATGGACCATGAGCTGCTGAGGCTCATTGACCAGGCTGAGGGATCCGGTGCCGCGCTGGTGGAGCTCCGGATCCAGAACAGCCCTGTGAGTCTTCAGACACTGGGGTTTCTCATAGCGGAGAACCCCGAGCGGGTAACCGCGATGGTGGAGCACCTGGCCGCGCGAGGTAAGGCGCTTTTTTGGAAGGACTGCGGCCTTGTGGTTCATCCCGAGGTATACCAGGCAATGGCCGGGAAGATCCGGTGTTTTCTGGGTGAGTATCACGCTAGGCACCCCATGAGGCGCGGGGCCCCCAGGGAAGAGGTGAGGGGGCAAGCCACCAGGGGGTGGGACCAGAGGCAATTCACTGCCCTGGCCGCCGCCATGGAACAGGATGGCCTCCTAGTGGTGAACAAGGAGGTCCTGGCGCTTCCTGGCCAGTCCGCATCCATGGATGTGGAGGGCCGCCAGATCAAGGAGGACCTGGAGGAGCAGTTCAGGGCAGGCGGCTTCAACCCCCCACCAGTGGCAGAGGTGGTGGCCCAGGCAGCCGTGAGCGGGCGTGCCGGGGACGTGGTACGGCTCCTCCTGGAGGAGAAGCGTCTCATCCGTGTTGAGGATGACATGGTGTTCCACGCCGATGTGGTTGAGGAGGCAAAGAACCGCGTGCGGCGCTTCATACAAGAACAGGGTCCCATGACGGTGGCGGACTTCCGCGATCTCTTAGGCACCTCAAGAAGGTATGCCTTACCCCTCCTGGGATACCTAGACAGGGTGAGGTTTACAAGACGGGAAGGAGACTCTAGGACGCTCCACGGGTCCTAGCTACTGGGGGCTTTGCAATGCTGGGTATAGGAATGGGAGAACTCTTCATAGTGCTTCTGGTAGCCCTCCTGGTTTTTGGCCCGGAGAGGCTTCCGGACCTTGCCAGGTCGGCTGGCAGGGCCCTGGCCCGGTTTAACAAGACCTTCGAGGATATCCAGCGGGAGATGAACGAGGGTATGAAGGAGGTCACCCGGGCAGCCCAGGTAAATGTTCCCCGCCTGGACCAGCTCCTGGATGAACCCGAGAAAGAGATAGGCCGTAATGGGGCAGGGGCACAGCCTGCTGGCGGGGAAGCCTACGTCAGTGCGGGAGAGGGTCAGGATGAACGAGAAGACTTCAGTGCTTGAACACCTCAAGGAGCTAAGGAAGAGACTCCTCTGGGCAGGCGGCGTCTACTTCGTCGCGGTGACGGCGTGCTTTAGCTTCGCCGGCTGGATAAGCGCATTTCTTAGGGCGCTGGGCGGCGACCTTGAACTGGTCTACATAAACCCGGCGGAGGCCCTGGTCACAAACATGAAGATCTCTTTGATAGCTGGTCTCTTCGTGGCTCTGCCTTTCATTCTCTACCAGGTGTGGGGCTTTGTCTCGCCTGCCTTGTACAGGCACGAGAGGAGGTACCTTGCCCTAGTCGTTCTCATGTCCCTGACTCTCTTCCTGCTGGGCGCTGCCTTTGCCTACCTAGTGGTGCTTCCTTTCACCATAGCGTTCTTCCAGAGCTTTGCCGGGCCTGGATTGACCGCGATGTTCTCCTATGACAAGTATGTCTCATTCATCGGTACCTTGACCATCCTATTTGGCCTAGTGTTCCAGCTGCCCCTGGTTGTGCTCTTCCTGGCGCAGGTAGGCATTGTGACACCAGCGGGGCTGAGGAGGCAGAGGAGACTTGCCATCCTGGTGATATTCATCGTGGCGGCGGTGCTCACTCCCCCGGATGTAGTCTCCCAGGTGCTCATGGCTTTGCCCATGCTAGGACTGTACGAGATCAGCATTGTCCTGGCTTCCATGATGGTTAGGAGACGGAGCAGCAAGGCAGAAATGGAAGTTGAAAAAAGCTCATGACAACTTGAAGGAAACATGGGCTGGGGGTAGAACAGGTGTACAGGGTGTGGGTGTGTTAAGCGGTCTTCGCCTGAGGTTTGAGGCCGCCTGCTTACCTCCAGCCAGGGAAGGGGATATGTGGGTTTCGTGAAGATGAAGCGTCCAATACCAAGTTGGGCCTCGCTGGATGAGATCACAGCTGAGGTCCGGCAGTGTGCCAAGGAAAGACCGGAGTTCAAGAAGGTTGAGGATCTGGTACTCAGGATCTTCACCTTGCAGGAAGAGGTGAGGATGAAGGGGAGCCTCCGTCCCGAAGACGAAGACCTGAAGCAGTCTCTGAGGCAGGGGACAGCCCTGCTCGGGGATCTTTGTCCTGACTTAGAGGTCTTTGCCAGGCATGTCGAGGCCTTAGTGAATCTGTTAGATTCCACCGGAGCCCAGGTCGTGCCTGCCCCGGAACTTGTTTTGGAGTTCTTCCAGGCCCACGTTGACCAGCTCGTGGATGGTCTTGCTGGGGCTCCTCGGGTTTGGGCAAAACGCCTCCGCGAGTCGACGGGCCTATCCCCGGATGTCGCCCAGTTTTTGCTCTGGGCTGTCATGCATCCTTTCTTCCGTGGGGCCGCCCGGTCCATGATAGGGGACCGGGACACTCACCTGTGGTCCGGGAGCACATGTCCCGTGTGTGCCGCCAAGCCCCACATGGCCCAGCTCCGGGAGAGCGACGGGCTCAGGGTTATGGAGTGCTGGCTGTGCGCAGCTCAGTGGGAGTACCCAAGGATCCGCTGCCCGTTCTGCGGGAACGAGGACCAGGAGACGCTGGGTTTCTTCCACCTTGAGGGGGATGAGGGTTGCAGGGTACAGGTTTGTGACTCGTGCAAGAGGTATCTTAAGGTCTTCGACGCTCGCGTACTTGACAGGGAGGTGGTCTTATCGGTCCAGCACCTAGCCACCCTCGGGCACGATGCGGTGGCAAGGGAAGAGGGTTACCTACCGGGTTCCAGCCTTGTGCTGGTGCCTGAAATAGGGGAGATGGAGGAAGCAGAGGAAACAACCGAGAGAGGTGAGAATGGATGAAACTGTCCCGCCGAGATTTCCTGAAGCTCTCGGGCGCCACAGTGGCTGCTGCCAGCCTGGCGAACGTTGGCTTCAGCACTCGGGCTCACGCTGCTCAGCCCATGAAGATCCACTATGCCAGGGAGTACCTGACCAACTGCGCGTTCTGTTCAGGCGGCTGTGGCATCATCGTCCATGTCAAGGACGGGGAGCTTGTGGGCTTGGAGGGCTATCCTGACCACCCGGTTAACGAGGGGGGCCTTTGTTCGAAGGCCAACTCCATGGTGAACCTGAGGAACGTGTATGACCGCCATGGAAACAGGGTTCTTAACCCGGAGAGGGCGACCCATGTCCTTTACCGGGCGCCCAAGAGTGACAGGTGGGAGGAGAAGAGCTGGGAGTGGGCCTTGGAGGAGGTCGCCAAGAGGGTAAAGGCAACCCGTGATGCCACCTTCGAGACCAAGGATTCCAACGGCGTGACCGTCAACAGGACCTTCGGCATTGGGCACCTGGGAAGCGCTGCCATCGACAACGAAGAGAACTACCTCATGCACAAGATAATGAGAGCCCTCGGCGTGGTGAACTTGGATCACCACGCCCGCCTGTGACACTCCTCCACCGTGGCCGGTCTGGCCGCGACATTCGGTAGAGGAGCCATGACAAACCACTGGGTGGACTACCGCAACGCCGATGTCATAATGGCCATCGGGGCCAACACCGCGGAGAACCACCCCATCTCCATGCACTGGGTGAGCGCCAGCCGTGACAAGGGCGGCAAGTTTATAAACATTGACCCCAGGTTCACCAGGACTTCGGCGGTGGCCGATATCTACGCCCCACTGAGGCCTGGCACGGACATCGCATTCCTGGGGGGCCTTATATTCTACGCCCTGGAAAACGGCCTCTATGACGAGGAATATGTCTCGAACTTCACCAACGCTACGTATCTTATCAACCCGGACTTCTCATTCCAGGACGGCATGTTCTCCGGAGCAGTGGGACCCGGGCCTGACAAGGTCAAGTACGACAAGTCCACCTGGTCCTACCAGAAGGATGAAGAGGGCAACGTGCTCAAGGATCCCACGATGCAGGACCCGAACTGCGCGTGGCAGCTCATGAAGAAGCACTTTTCCCGCTATGATGTAAAGACCGTGTGCTCGATAACGGGTTGCCCTGAGGATGCCTACCTCAAGGTAGCTCAGACCTACTGTGGCACCGGGCGCAGGGGCAAGGTTGGAACCATCCTCTACGCGATGGGGATCACCCAGCATACCCATGGGTCCCAGAACGTCCGGGCCATCGCCATACTCCAGATGATCCTGGGTAACATCGGGTTGGCCGGAGGCGGCGTAAACGCGCAGCGCGGTGAATCCAACGTGCAGGGCTCAACGGACATGGCCATGCTGTTCCACCTTCTCCCAGGTTACCTCGGGATGCCCAAGGCCTCGGCGCACCCGGCTCTCAAGGACTATAACGAGAAGGAGACGCCGAAGACTGGCTACTGGTCCAACAAGCCCAAGTTCCTCACCAGCCAGCTCAAGGCTTTCTGGGGTGACGCTGCCACGGCAGCCAATGATTTTTGCTATGACTACCTCCCGAAGCTGGATGACCGGAATCACTCCCACATAGCTATCTTCGAGCAGATGGAGGATGGCGAGATCAAGGGCTTCTTCATGTGGGGCCAGAACCCGGCTGTGGGAGGGCCCAATGCCGTGGCGGAGCGCAAGGCCCTGGCGAAGCTGGACTGGATGGTGGCCATAGACATCGTGGAGACGGAGAGCGCGTCCTTCTGGTACAAGGACCCGGACGTGGACTCGTCGACAATAGATACCGAGGTGTTCTTACTCCCCGCTGCCATCTCCTACGAGAAGGAAGGGAGCATCTCCAACAGCGGCCGCTGGATACAGTGGCGCTACAAGGCACTGGAACCGCCAGGGGAGGCCAGGTCCGATCTGTGGATCGCGGACAAGATCTTCAAGACGATACGCAATCTCTACCAGGCAGAGAACGGCGCGTTCCCTGACCCCATCCTCAAGATGAACTGGGACTACGGCGGGGGAGACTGGGAGGAGCCTGACATCCAGAAGGTAGCCCTGGAAATCAACGGTATGAACTGGGCGACCAAGCAACCGCTGCTCAATTTCACACAGCTGGCTGCCGACGGGTCCACAGCCTGTGGCTGCTGGATATACTCGGGCTACTACAACAACACAGAGAAACCTGCGTGCAAATCAAGGGTGCGGGAGAAGGAAGGCATAGGGCTCCACCCGGGATGGTCCTTCGCCTGGCCTCTTAACCGCAGGATCCTCTACAACAGGTGTTCGTCGGATGCCAGCGGGAAGCCGTGGGATCCCAGGGCGCCCGTCATTTGGTGGAACGGGGAAAAGTGGGTTACCCCGGACGTGCCCGACTTCGCTTGGAGGACCGCGGATGGCACCCACGTGACCCCAGAGGAATCGGCGCAGCGGCCCTTCATCATGCTGCCTGAGCTCCAGGGGCTCCTGTTCTCGAACCGGCTGGCTGAGGGTCCCTTCCCCGAGCACTACGAGCCGGTGGAAAGCCCCTATAGGAACGCGCTTTCCAAGACCCAGATCAACCCGGCCATAGTCATCTGGAGACCAGAGGAGATGGCTGAGGTAGGCAGTGCCGAGTACCCGCACGTCGGCACAACCTACAGGGTCACGGAGCACTGGCAGTCTGGCATCATGACCCGGAACTGCCCGTGGCTTAACGAAATGATGCCTAACATGTTCGTGGAGATAAGCCTTGGTTTAGCGGCCCAGGTGGGCGCCGGCAACGGAGACGAGGTTATCATCTCCACCAAGCGCGGGGAGATAAAGGCCGTGGCCTGCGTCACGCCTCGCATGAAGCCCTTGATGGTGGCAGGCAGGGAAGTTGAGATCGTAGGACTGCCCTGGCATTGGGGTTACGCCGGCATGTCCAACGGAGCCATAGCCAATGACCTCACACCGTACGTGGGAGACGCCAATACTACCATCCCCGAGTACAAGGCGTTCTTGTGCAACGTAAGGAGGGTGAGTTAGCATGAGGGCTACAATGCTGGTGGACACCACCCGGTGCATAGCCTGCCGTGGCTGCCAGGCGGCCTGCAAGAACTGGAACGGGCTCCCAGCTGAGAATACCAAGTTCACCGGGTACTACGAGAACCCTCCAAGGTACACGCCCACCACGTGGACCCGGGTCACCATGAGGGAGTACGAGAGGGAAGACGGGTCTATACAGTGGCTCTTCGGAAAACTGCAGTGCCTTCACTGCGCCAATGCCTCCTGCGTGATGGTGTGCCCCACTGGGGCCCTGCATCACACGCCTGAGGGCACAGTCCTGGTGGATCCGAAGAAGTGCATTGGGTGCAACTACTGTGTGGGAGCGTGCCCCTTTGGGGTGGCGCAGCTGGACACCATAAAGGGTGTCATGCGCAAGTGCACCTTCTGTTACGACCGGATAACAAACGGCCTGACACCAATGTGTGTCAAGACATGCCCCACTGGGGCCATATGGTATGGGGACAGGGTGGAAATGGTGGCCAAGGCCTACGCTATCGTAGATGGTCTGAAGGCCAAGGGCATCAGCGGCGCCCGGGTATACGGACCCGATATCGTGGGTGGCACCGGGACGGTGTATGTCCTCACAGACCTGCCGTCGAAGTACGGTTTGCCGGATGAACCGGAGATCCCAGTTTTCTCCCGGGTCTGGAACGTTCTGTTTGGCCCGTTAAGAGCCCTGGCTGTAGCTGGCTTGGCCCTGGGACTCCTGGCCAACAGGATCAAGGTGAAGGACTTCTCCAAGGAGTAGCCCCGTGGGGGATCCCCCAGAGGGCCAATGACACAGCCGAGAAACCATAAAGGAGTTGGAGGGATCTAGGTGAGCGCAAAGACCTTCCAGGCAGGGATCCACCCTCCTACGTGCAAGGAAGCTAGCGGCGGCAAGGAAATCCAGGAGATTGCCTTGCCGGAGGAGGTAGTGATCCCCCTTCATCAACATACCGGCGCGCCCTGTGACCCCTTGGTCAAGGTGGGTGACACTGTCCTGGCCGGCCAGAAGGTCGGTGATACCGGGGCCTTCGTGAGCGCCCCTGTTCACGCCAGTGTCGCTGGCACGGTAAAGGCCGTGGAACCGCGGCCCTACTTCACAGGGACCCAGGTGAACAGCGTGGTCATCGCTGTGGCCGAGGAACAGAACACAGCGGACCTGCCGCCGGGCAAGAGCGTTGAGGAAGCCACTCCCGACGACATCAAGAAGGCAGTCAGGGAGGCTGGCATCGTGGGCATGGGGGGCGCGGCCTTCCCGACAGCGGTCAAGCTGAGCCCGCCCGCGGACAAGCCCATTGAGTCCGTCATCATCAATGGTGGCGAGTGCGAGCCATTCCTTACGTGTGACCACAGGAACATGCTGGAGATGGCGGAGGAGATGGTGCAAGGGGCCCGCCTGCTCCTGAAGGCGGTGGGCGCCTCTCGCTGCTACTTCGGGATAGAGGGCAACAAACCCGATGCCATCGCCCTCATCAGTGAGAAGGTTGCGGGCATGGAGGGTATGGAGGTTGTCCCGCTGGAGTGCAAGTACCCGCAGGGGGCTGAGAAGCAGCTGATCAAGGCTGTTCTTGACAGGGAGGTGCCACCCGGCAAACTCCCCATGGAGGTGGGGGCCCTTGTGCAGAATGTCGGCACCACCATAGCGGTGTTCCAGGCGGTCACACAGGGCAAACCCTTAATCGAGAGAGCCTTGACGGTGAGTGGCCCTGCGGTGGCCGAACCGAAGAATGTCAGGGTGAAGATAGGAACCCCTGTCCGGCATGTCCTTGAGCAGTGCGGTGGCATTAAGGGTGCCGCCAAGGTAGTGCTGGGCGGCCCGATGACCGGATGGGCTCAATCGAGCCTTGATGTGCCGGTGGTGAAGGGTACCAGCGGGATCCTGGCCATTCCCCCGGAGATGGTAGATCCTGAGGGCTGGCTGGCTTGTGTAAGGTGCGGCAAGTGCGTTGATCACTGCCCGATGTTCCTATACCCGAACTTCATCGGTACCTTCGCTGAAGCGGGCAGGTACGCCCAGGCGGAAGACTGGGGAGCCATGGACTGCTTTGAGTGTGGAGTGTGTGCTTACGTCTGTCCTTCAAAACGGCCCCTAATACAATTCGTCAGGTTCGCCAAGGCCGATATCCTGGCCAGGCGGCGGAAGCAATAAGGAGGCGATGCTCATGATCCCGGAGAAGTTCATCGTAACTCCCCCTCCACACATAAAGGCGAAGGGGACCGTGCAGCGTGCCATGTGGGACGTGTTCACCGCCCTGAGTCTCGTTACGATCACCTCCCTGTACTTCTACAGGCTGAATGCGCTCCTTCTGATACTGGTGTGCATGGTCACGGCGGCACTGAGTGACGTCATCGTCAGGGCTGCCCTGGGCAAGAAACATAGCCTTAGAGACGGGAGCGCCCTGCTCACCGGCTTGTTCGTGGCGCTGTGCTTCTCACCGACAACCTCCTGGTGGCTGGCGATACTGGCCAGCTTCATCGGTGTGGGGATTGCCAAGGAACTCATGGGCGGCCTCGGGTGGAACCGCTTCAACCCGGCACTCTTCGGCAGGGTGGCGGTGATAGTGCTGGGGTCTGTGTTCGTGCTCATCAACCCCTTTGCGGGATGGGCGGTGCGGCTCCCCATGGTGGATGCCGTCAGCGGCGCCACACCCATGGCGCTGCTCAAGCAAGGGCTGCCCATTCCCTACGGCGCGCTGTTCTTCGCCAATCCCGGCGGCTCCCTGGGGGAGACATCCGCCCTGGCCCTGATCCTGGGCGGGCTGTACCTCTACCACAGGGGCCACATCTGCTGGAGGATCCCCGTTTCCACGGTGGGGACGGTGTTCGTCCTTACCGCCATATTCGGAAGGAATCCCTTGCTCCACGTGCTGGCGGGAGGTCTCCTTCTTGGCGCCATCTTCATGGCTACTGACTGGGTCACCAGTCCTGTCACGCATAAGGGCAAGCTCATCTACGGGGTTTGCATAGGCATCCTCATCACGGTGTTCCGCCTCTACATGGGCCCCGTTGAGGGTGTTGCCTTCTCCATCCTCATCATGAACTTCTTCGTGCCCATGATTGACAAGGCCACTCACAGGCTGAGGTTTGGAGAAACCATGGAGAATGCGAACTTGGCTGAACGAGCCAGGGTGATGTGGGGCTAAGGGAAGTTTTGAGGGGGGTCGGTACCCGGCCCCCCTCCGAATAGGGAATTCACGGATACGGCCGCATTCCTCCTAGGGTTTTTGACCCTGGGAGGAATGCGGCCCTCCGTGTTGCCTCACGTAAAAATCTAACCTAACTTCACCCCCCTGTTTAGCGCCATAAGGGGCCTTATGCAAGTTTGGGGCTGTGGTGGCCACCATTCCCGGTCCCATCGTAGGAGGCCTCTACTGCACGCTATTCAGCCTCATCGCTTCAGTGGGACTGTCCAATGCCGCCAAGGTTGACCTCACCTCCCAGAGAAACCTGATGATCATAGGTTTCTGCCTGTTCATGGGCCTAAGCGTGCCAGCGTACTTCCAGGCTACTCCTGTAAGCTTCGAGCCCAAGTGGGTGGCGGACATAGTAAACACCATAGGTTCTACTGGGATGGCCATAGCAGCCATTCTCGGCCTTATGCTAGATAACCTGATCCCTGGCACCGATGAGGAGCGGGGACTAGCCGCCAAGGGTTGACAGCCAGCTCTAGCCGGCCGGGCACCTGCTTCAGGTGACAGGGCGGTGCCAGCCATGACCAGGCCAAGGCAGGAGTAAGAGAAGGGGGGCCGGGATCCCGGCCCCTCCAGGCAGGAGTGGGGGGACCAGAGTGGAACGTAACTACCATAGTCTTGGTGCCCTAGCGCATAGAATACTTCTAGGCAGTCTCACGGGGGGTGTCACTCTTGAATGAACCGGTTCGCGTGGCGGTGAGCGGTGCCATGGGCAAGATGGGGCAAACCATCATCAAAGGCCTTCTGGCCGAAAAGGGATTGACTCTCGTAGCCGCGATAGACCCGGATTTCGCTGGCAGCAGTGTTATGAAGGGGGTGTCACTGGAGGTTGCCGGGAACATCGCGGAGGTCCTGGGCCAGAGCAAGGCTCAGGTTCTCATCGACTTCACTCGCCCAGACGTGGGGGGCAAGAATGCCCTTGAGGCTGTGAAGCTCTCGGTGAGGCCGGTGGTGGGGACCACAGGGATACCGGAGGAGGAAATAGCCCAAGTGCAGGAGGAGTGCGGGAGGCGCGACCTGGCGGCGGCCTTCATACCCAACTTCTCCTTGGGAATCCTTGCATTGAAACGGTGCGCCAGACAGGTGGCTCCCTTGCTTCCCCGGGCAGAGGTCATTGAGATGCATCATGACCAGAAACTGGACGCTCCCTCGGGGACGGCCATCAGCATCTCCAGGCATATTACGACCTGTACGGGCCAGGAGGTGCCCATCCACAGTGTGCGGCTGCCCGGGCTGGTGGCCCACCATGAGGTGTTGTTCGGGGCCCTGGGACAGACCCTCTCCCTGAGGCACGACACCATGAGCCGGGATGCCTTCCTGCCCGGGCTGTTCCTGGCGGTGAGGCGAATACTGGAGGTCACTGGCGTGAAGCGGGACATGGAGGAACTCTTGTAAAGGCGGCCACGGTGTCCATTTCCCGCAGGGAGGCAAAGCATGAGAGATGTCCTGTCACTGGCACTAGCATATCTCCTGGGGACCATCCCCACGGCCTACTTTCTGTCCAAGGCCGCGGGCAGGGACGTCCGCCGGGTCGGCTCCGGGAATGTGGGGGGAACCAATGTCCTGCGCAACGTGGGTTTGGCTGCAGGCATCCTCACAGTCCTGGTGGACACTGGCAAGGGAGCCTTGGCGCTGTACCTGGCAAGGCAGCTGGCAGGGGCGCCATGGGTGCCCTTCGCCTGCATGCCCCTCGTTATCGCCGGACACAACTGGATACCCTGGCTGGCCTTCAAAGGCGGCAAGGGCCTGGCCGCCCTGGCCGGGGCAATGCTCGTCCTCATGCCCGGGGCTCTCCCGCCCGCCCTGGTGGCCATGGCGGTGTGGACAATGACTCTCAAGGATGCGGGGATGGGCGCGGCTTTGACCGCAGCCAGCCTGCCTGTGATAGCCTGGCTCTCCCAGGGCAGGGATGTCCTGGCACTGCTATCAGGGCTGGCCGCAGGGGTTCTGGTCTTCTGGAAGCACCTTCCTGACGTCAAGGCCTACGCCGAGGGGCGGCGGCAGATCCTGTAGGGGTACAGTTTTCAAAAACCCCTGGCATCCTTGACTGCCTCGGCTATGGCATCCCGCGTGGCCTTGAGTTCTTCAGCCGTATTGAAGGGGCCTAGACTGAGCCTGAGGGCGCCTTGGGGGAATGTGCCTAGGGCCTCGTGGGCCCAGGGGGCACAGTGGAGCCCGGGCCTGGCCATGATGGAGTAGTGCTGGTCAAGGATGTAGCCGAGGTCTGCCGGGTCCACCGCATCGACAACAAACGAGACCACACCGACGCTATCCTGAGCCCTTCCCGTCCCCAGGACCCGGAGACCGGGGATGCCTCTCAGGTGTTCCACGAGGAGCCCCGTGAGTTCAATCTCCCCTTCCCTCAGCCGGGCTACGCCTGCCTCCAAAAGGTACTCGAGCCCGGCGCCGAGGCCGGCAAGTCCAGGAGTATTGGGGGTTCCGGCCTCCAGGCGCTCCGGCATCCCGTACGGCTGGAATGGCTGGTCAGACTGGCTTCCAGTGCCTCCCTCCCGCCATGGCTCAAGGTCGAGCCCAGGTCTAGCGTACAGGGCGCCTGTGCCCTGTGGCCCCAGGAGCCCCTTGTGGCCGCTGAATGCCACCAGATCCACAGGCATCCTGGACACGTCAATGGGGAGGACCCCAGCCGTCTGCGCGGCATCCAGGAGGAACAGGATGCCTTTATCCTGAAGCATCTCCCCGATTTCCTCCACCGGGTTGATGGTACCGGCCACGTTGGAGGCGTGGGTTAGGGTGACCAGGCGCGTACTGGGCCTGAGACATGCCCGCACGCTGCTGGCGGTAACCAGGCCGGCGGGTGTTGCGTGGGCGACGTCCAGGGACACTATGCCCCTCTGGGCCAGTGCCGAAAGGGGTCTCAGGACCGAGTTGTGATCCATCTGGGATAAAACCACATGGTCACCAAGCCTGGTCACCCCCTTGATGGCCATGTTCAGGGCGTCGGTGGCGTTTAGCGTGAATGCGAGGCGCGCGGGGTCCTCTGACCCCAGGAGACGCGCCAGGAGACCACGGGTGTTCTCCACCGTGCGGGCAGCCTCCAGAGACATGGTGTGACCGGAGCGCCCAGGATTGGCTCCCACATGGCGGAGGCACGAGTCTACCGCCCGGTAGACAGCCGCGGGTTTTGGCCAGGAAGTAGCAGCATTGTCCAGGTATATCGTCAACGAGTACCCTCCTGGAGTGAGAAAGCCTCAGGGCCGCGCTCTTGCCGGTAGCGCCTGATCTCAGTGAGGTTCTTCTTGTTCCAATAGGGAATGACCGTTCTTCGTGCAGATCCCTTCCAGTTCTAGTCCGAGTCGCGTGGAGGCTGCCACCACATCTTGCACTGACGAAGCCTCTACCTCCAGGCAAATGCCGCAGCTGGAACTCATGGTGCGAGGTACCGGCCTAAGGGTCACGGGAATCCCGTACTCCTTCAGAAGCCTTTCAGCCCTAAGAGCCCAATAGGTCGAAGGGAAGGTGACATAGGCCAGATCCTGGGTCATTGGCCAGTCTCCTGGTCGGGGTCTAGCCTGGCCCCGGCCTCCAGCAGGAAGTTGAGGAACTCTTCCAGGGTGCCTGAGGCGGAGAATCCGAGGTAAGAACCGTAGATCTTGCGCCGAACCCTGAGCCCGTCCAGGGGCAGGACGGCCAGGGTGGCCGCCCGCTTCGCGCGGTTGGCCGCCCAGCGGGAGACGAAGGCGAGGCCCGCCCCGGCCTCCACAGCGGCCACTACGGCCTGGGTGTTGCCCAGTTCCAATGTTCTCCGGAGCCTTGACACCGCAGATCCAAGCGCATCCTCAAGGACCTGCCGGGTCGCGGAGCCCTGTTCCCTCCAGATGAATACCTCCCCCTCAATGTCTTGGAGGCAGACTTGCTCCCTGGTGCTGAGGGCATGGCAAAGGGGTGCGATGAGTACAAGCTCATCATCGAAGAGCGCGTGAGTGGCAACTCCAGGGAGGTTTAGGGGGATGCCGGTGAGTGCGAGGTCGACCTCGCCGTGCAAGAGCCTAGATCCCACTTCCCGGGTGTCGTGGATCGTTATGTTCACAAGCACGTTAGGATGGCGAGACATGAAGGGGCCCACCAGGAGGGGGAGAATGTACTGGCCCGGGACGGTGCTGGCTCCCACCATAAGGGTCCGAGGAGTGGCATGCTCTATGGCTCCCATGGCCTCTTGCAGGTTGCGGTAGGCCTCCAGAACGGACAGGGCATGCCGGAAGAGCACCTCTCCGGCCGGCGTCAGGACGCACTGCCTCACTGGCTGCTGGAACAACTGCATCCCGTACTGGGACTGCAGGGAGGCGATTTGCTTGCTGACAGCGGGCTGGGAGAGGTTGAGGATCCCGGCGGCGCGGGAGAAGCTCCTAAGCTGAACCACCGCAACAAGGGTCTTGAACTTCTCCAGCAAGTCCTCGCACCTCCCCTCCAGGTTGCAGGGTAAGCGGGTCGCCTATAATTATGCATCAACTCCCCTGTCCAGGCAAGGGCAGGGGTTTCACCCCTCAAGACGGCTACAATTGTGCCGGTTATGCAGGCCGACAGCAAATGGGCAGTTGCGACCACTCCGGCTAAACCGGTAAAGAGACTCACCCAGGTAGGACTGTAAATTGTCATGTAAGTACAACTACAGGCCCTGCCCAGGGGGAAGACTCCCTGGACAAGATTGATAGTCATTTCCCTCAATCTCAATGACGTAGGCGTCCCCCTCAGGCCGGGTCTCAACCTTGAAGCCCTTCCGGGTGGCCACCCGGATAACGTTGTCCCTGGCGACCTCCGTATCGACCCAAACCGATACGGGCTTACCCTGGCTCTTTCTTAACGCGTCCATAGTAAGGAGTACCGGTTGTGGGCAGGAAAGTCCCCTGGCGTTAATCCTGATTGCGTCCAGTTCAGATCACCCCCACGTCAGTTCGCCTGAGGAAGTACCCCACGATAATGCAGAATGCCAGGCCAATAATCACTGCAGCCGGCCCGTAGGGGCCAGTTCCAGCAGCGGAGCTGGCCAGGGACATGTTGTGGGCAAAGCCCGCTCCCACCAGCATGCCCAGGACGAATAGCGAGGCGTCGGCGTCCCCCTCCCCGGACAGGACCAGCTGCCTGCCTGGGCAACCGCCCGCCAGGGTGAAGGCGAGCCCCGCCAGGAGCATGCCCAGGAAGTTCCACAGGTGGGATGTATGGGCTATGGGCTGGCCTTCAAAGCCCCACCTGAACTGTCCAAACAGAAGGTTAAGGACGAACGCAGTCACCACCATGGCAATTACGCCGCCCAGAAGGTGGAAGTCCTTCACCAAAATGATGTCCCGCAGCGCCCCAACCGTGCAGAACCGGCTTCGCTGAGCGAGTGCCCCGACAGATAGTCCTGCGATGAGAGAAGCCACGATGGGTGCGTGCTGGGAGCCGGGTCCCTGCAGGCTTGCAAAGATGGGGCCAGCGGGCTTTCCGTCCACCCTCCCAAACTGGGGTGACGCGATGAGCAGGACCAGCAATATAGCCATGAGGGCAGGCATCATCCAGGCTGTGCGCGGGTCATTCCTCTGGGCGCGCCCCAGGGTGAATCCGGACTTGAGGAACGCCACACCTACCCAAACCCCGGCACCCAGACCCAATAGACCAAGAATCGCATTGGCATCCCCGGCGGAAAGGCGAAGCAGCGCTCTCCAGGGACAACCCAGGAACACTAGGGCGCCCACCATGGCAAAGAACCCCAGGAAGAAACGGACCAAGGGCGCCGAGCCTCCCCGGGCGCGAAACTCCCTTCCCATAAGAGAGCTGGCCGTAGAACCCAGCACGAAACCGATAATCTCCGGCCTCAGGTACTGTACCATTGGTGCCCTGTGGAGCCCCAGGGCGCCGGAAATGTCCCTGAGCATGCAGGCAACACAGATCCCCATGTTCCCAGGATTGCCCAGGCGTTGCAGCAGGATTGCCAAGGCACCGGTGGCTGCACCCACTAATACCAGCGACCTAGTCGAAGTACCCAGCGATTACACCTCCTTTGGAAGCGAATATCCGATAAGTGGTTTCCACACGAAAACCCAAGTTCCTTCATGCAAACTATGACACATGGTTATGAAGAACACAGGCAAGCCTGTCGGGAACGGCTAGGCGCGGTTACGGGGCTCCGAGGGGGCCAGCCCTGAGACCCTCCTGAAAAACCTGGTAATGCCCAGCCCTAACAAAAAACCAAGGGATTGGGGCCTCTGGGTGGGTGATTGCGTGTACGTACGTGCGTGCGTGCGTGCGTGTATACACTGGTCCACCTGGATGCTATAATGTAAAGGACAAGTCAATATGCACGGCCAGGCGCCTTCGAGGCGCAAGGGAATCAGGTAAGATGCCTGAGCGGTCCCGCCACTGTATCCACGAGCCCACGGCTTAGTACCACTGCTCCCCCGGAGCGGGAAGGTGCCGGGATGGGCGATGACTGGGAGCCAGGAAACCTTACTGGTGGTCGCGTACTTGAACCTTCGAGGTAGAGGGGAGGTACGCATGGCGAGGGAATGAGAGCATTCACCAGCGTCGTGTGAGAGAAGCCCGGCCTACCGGCCGGGTTCAGATTTTCTAAGGAGGATTCTGTCATGATGAGAAGCATTGCCATTGTGCTCCTGGCGGCCATTGCAGTGTTCACGGCGGCGATCTGGATAGGAGGAAGGCGCGCGGAGACTCCTGCGGCCACACCGGGGGAGGAGCTGGAGGGCTACCCGCTGAGGATTGTAGACGACATGGGAAGGGAGACGGTGCTTCCCAGCATGCCCCAGCGCATCGTCTCCCTGGCCCCCAGTAATACCGAGATACTCTTTGCTTTGGGTGCGGGAGACCGCGTTGTAGGTGTCACAGACTACTGCGACTTCCCCGGGGAGGTGCAGGGCATCGATAAGGTGGGAGGGTTCGCTGACCCATCGGTTGAGGTCATAGTGTCCCTCCAGCCGGACCTGGTGCTGGCTACGAGTATGCACCAGCAGCAGGTCGAGCAGCTGGATAGCCTGGGGGTTAAGGTGATGGTGCTTTTCCCCAAGGATATAGATGATGTCCTTCGCAGCATACGCATGGTGGGCGAGGCCATTGGAGGCGAACAACAGGCCCAGGCCCTGGTGGAGACCACCAGGGGCCGGATCGAGGCTGTCACTGAGCGCCTTGAGACGGTGGAGGCGAGGCCCCTGGTTTACTATGAGGTGTTCTCAGACCCTCTTATGAGCGCTGGCCCGGGCACCCTCATTCACCAGCTCATACAGGCCGGTGGAGGCATAAACATGGCTGGTGATGCCGACACTGACTACCCTCAGTACAGTGCCGAGGCAGTGATTGACAGGAATCCCGACGTCATCATCTTCCCGGCCTACCACGGTACAGACGCCCTCACGGAGGAACAGCTCCTGGCACGGCCAGGTTGGCAGGAAATCGGCGCCCTGAAGAACCGCAGGTATCATAGCATAGATGCGAATATCATCTCGCGGCCAGGTCCTCGTATAGCCGAGGCTGTGGAGATCCTGGCAACGATGCTACACCCGGAACTCTTCCAGTGACCTCTCAGGGGAGGCATAGATGAAGACTCGTCTTAGACGCGACGTGCCCAAGGGGAGGTTCGGGGGCACCCAGGTTATCATCGCTGCAGCCCTTGCACTGCTGGTTAGTGTGTTCCTTGGTGTGACCATTGGTGCTGTGCGGGTGTCCGTGGCAGAGGTCCTAGGCATACTCGCAAGAGATATCCTAGGCATAGGGGTGGGGCCTAGCCACGTCTTCCGAGAGCCCGAGGGCTTAAAGGCCTCCATAATCCTGCAGATACGCTTGCCCCGGGTGGTACTGTCTGGACTGGTGGGAGCCTCACTGGCAGTGGCGGGGGCCACCTTCCAGGGCATCTTCCGAAACCCCATGGCAGACCCCTTCGTCATAGGGGTTTCTTCCGGTGCCTCCCTCGGGGCGGTGCTCGCCATCGTCCTGGGTCTTCAGGCTGGGTTCCTGGGGCTGGGGGCGGTACCTCTGATGGCCTTCACCGGCGCTCTCGGATCAATCCTGCTGGTGTACAGCATATCCCGGGTGCAGGGCCGCCTTCCGGTGCTAACCATGCTTCTTGCAGGTATTGCCGTGGGCTCCTTCCTGTCTGCCCTGGTTTCCCTAGCTGTGTACTTCTCAAACCAGCAGATCCACCAGGTGGTGTTCTGGCTGATGGGCGGGTTCAGCGGCGCCACGTGGCAATACGTGAGACTCGCGGTGCCCTACGTAGCAGTAGGGTGCGCTGCCTGCCTGGTCTATGCGCGGGATCTGAATGCTATGGTACTGGGGGAGGATACTGCGGTGCACCTGGGCGTCGATACGGAGTGGGTCAAGAGGGCACTTCTTGGAGCTGCATCCCTGTTGACAGCCACCGCGGTGGCTACCAGCGGGCTCATCGGCTTCGTTGGCCTGATAGTGCCCCATGTTATAAGGCTTGTGGCCGGGCCTGACCACAGGGTGCTTATTCCCGCTTCCGCCCTGGCCGGAGCCGCCTTCCTGGTTACGGCGGACGCCATGGCCAGGACGGTCATAGCGCCAACAGAACTCCCGGTGGGCATCCTGACATCCATGTTTGGAGGCCCCTTCTTCATCTACCTCCTGAGGAGAAGGAAAAACTTGGCGTACTTCGGGAGCCCAGGTGGGGAATAGGGCAGGATTAGCCTGGGAGGCCCACCTTACAGGGCAGGTGAGACACTAGCGTGCTGGCCCTGGAGATCGCCGCGGCCTATCTTCTGGATTGCGTTGTGGGGGACCCCCGGTGGTTTCCCCACCCGGTCCGGGGCATGGGATGGCTTGTGAAGAAGGCCGAGCGACATCTCAGGCCGAGTCTTACGCGGCCCGCGCAGGTTGTGGCGGGGGGCTTGGTTTCCCTTGTCGTGATAGGCCTAAGCTACGGCCTTACCCTGGCTGCCAGCCTGTGGGCCGTGCGTGGTGGGGAGCCTGCCGTGGGATTTGCCGCAAACACGGTTCTCTTGTGGCTTGTTATGTCCACAAGGGATCTGGCGGATCACGCCAACCGGGTACTGGCAAGTCTTAGGCGGGGCGACCTTGAAGGGGCTAGGCTTGAGGTGTCTCACATCGTAGGCCGGGACACTGCCTGCCTGGATGAGCCGGGGGTGTCCAGAGCAGCCGTTGAGGCCGTTGCCGAGAGCCTCTCCGACGGTGTGGTGGCTCCCTTGTTCTACGCAGCACTTGGAGGGCCGGCCTTGGCCATGGCCTACAAGGCCGTGAACACCCTGGACTCAATGATAGGACATAAGGACTCTACATACCTCTACTTCGGGCGGGTGGCAGCCCGTTTGGACGATGTGGCGAACTACGTGCCCGCAAGGGTTACCGCATTCCTGCTGGCCCTGGCAGGGTCTACGACCCCGGCAGAAGGCCGCAGGGCGCTGGCAACGATGTTCAGGGACGGCTCAAGACATCCTAGCCCCAACAGTGGCTACCCGGAGGCAGCCATGGCCGGCCTTCTGGACGTCCGGCTAGGTGGGGTGAACCACTACAGGGGCGTTCCTTCGGAAAGACCCGGAATCCGCCTGGAGGGCGCTGTCGCCCGGGCGGGGGATGTGTCTAGGGCGGTGAGAGCTATGAGACGGGCTAGCCTGGCGGCGGTGCTCCTGGCCATAATCACCAGGAGTCTTTAGGGGGCTCGCAGGATGGGATTGACATGCTCAAGGGGAGTTTCGGCTTTCGGGGAGGCGCGGGCTCCTGGCACGTGTGGGGAGCTGGTGCAGGGTCGCATCGGTAGCCAGGACTTCCTGGTAACCTGCCCGGTAAACCTCTATTCCACGGCCCGGGTAGAGCTGCGAGGCCTTACCGCCAGGGCTCTGGGCTCCAGCTACCCAGACCCGTGCATTGATGTGCGGTGGGGCGTGCCTGGGGAGGGCTGGAAGACCCGACTGGCGGTGGCACGGACCCTTGAGTTCCTGGGCTTTACTGCCGGTGAGGTGTGGGTGGAAGTGGATTCGCCCATTCCTGTGTCCAAGGGGATGGCTAGCAGCAGCGCTGACATCTCAGCCGCCAGCTGGGCAACCGCCCTGGCCCTGGGGGTCCCCATCACACCCTGGCAGGTGGCCAGGGTTGCGCTGTCTATCGAGCCCACTGACGGGGTTATGTTCCAAGGCTGCGTTATCTTCGATCACAGGCGGGGCAGGTGCGTTCACAGCCTGGGGCAACCCCCGCCCATGAGGGCGCTGGTGGTGGAAACGGGGGGAGAGGTAGATACCTTGCACTTCAACGCCCGTGAGGACCTGGGCCGCCTTAACGCCGCCAAGGAGCACTGGGTCGGGCTCGCCCTCACCGCCGTTGTCCGCGGGGTTTTGCAGTCTCACCCAGCCCTAGTGGCCTGGGGGGCCACCGCAAGTGCCATGGCCCACCAGGCGGTCCTGGAGAAGCGACTGCTAGAGGAGCTGGTGGCCGCAACGGCGCCTGTGGGCGCCCTGGGTGTCAGCGTAGCTCATAGTGGCAGTGTCATAGGGGTGCTGCTTCCATGTGACGGTCCCGTTGAGGCCTTGGCCAGGACCGTAGAGAGGGTGGGCGCCGGCAAACCACTGGGGGTGTATAACCTGGTAGGGGGAGGGGTGAGGGATGGATCACGGGGGTAACCTGTGGCGCTCCGGTAGGATCCAGGAGGGCCTCTTGGACTTCAGCGCAAGCATCAACCCCCTGGGACCTCCGGGTCATGTCATGGAGGCCCTGCAGTCTCACCTCGGGGTGGTGAAGTACTACCCCGAACCTAACGCGAGTGCACTGAGGGCGAGGATCGCCCAGATCCACGGGGTGGAACCCGGTAGGGTTATCGTGGGGAACGGGTCTTCCGAGCTGCTGTTCCTCTTTTTTGGTGTAGTAGGGCCGGCTCTCGGCCTTGTGGTGAACCCGACCTTCAGCGAATACGCCAGGGCATGTTCGGCGTCAGGGGGTACCCCCCTGAGTTATATCTCAAAAAATCGCGCATTTCCAGCGGATCTTCGCGATGTGGCAAAGGCATCCCAGGGGATAAAGGCGGTGTGCCTGTGTAACCCAAACAACCCCACCGGTGCCCTCATAGCCGGGGATTCCGTCCGCTGGCTCGCCAGCGCCTTGCAGGACAGGGATACCTGGCTGGTGCTGGATGAGGCCTTCATGGATTTCGTGGTGCCTGAGATGCGCCAGGGTCTACTGGGGCCAATGGAGCGGGTGCCCGGGAACGTGTTTCTTCTCCGCTCCTTCACCAAGATGTTCTCCATACCCGGGCTTCGCCTGGGATGGGGCATAGGCCCCCCGGGTCTTATAGGGATGATGGAGAAAAGAAGGGATCCGTGGAGCGTCAACAGCCTTGCCCAGGTTGCCGGGCTTGCCTGCCTTGAGGATGCATCCTACTCTGACCACGTGGCTCGCTACATCCATAGAGCCAGGGAGGACCTGGGGCGGCGCCTGGAAGGGATAGATGGGATCAGGGTTTGGCCGTCCCTTGCTAACTTCCTCTTGTGCGAGATCACCCGGGGAGGAATAGGGTCGGCGGACATCGTAAGGGCCATGGCAGCCCGGAGGATACTTGTGAGGGATGCCTCCACCTTCCCCGGGCTCGGGGAAGGATACTTCAGGGTTGCAGTGCTAACCCCTGAGATGAACGGGGTGCTGGCAGCTGAGCTGGCCGAGGTCATGGAGGGCCTTGCCTCGAAGGGAGTGGCCAAGAAACCATGGAATGCCGGAGCCTGATGGTACAGGGAACCTCATCCAATGTGGGAAAGAGTCTTCTTTGCACAGGACTGTGCCGCCTCTTTATGCAGGATGGCTTCAAGGTTGCCCCCTTCAAGTCCCAGAACATGTCCCTGAACTCCTACGTTACCAGGGATGGGCTGGAGATAGGGAGGGCTCAGGGGATCCAGGCAGAGGCCAGCGGTGTGGAGGCCACGGCCGACATGAACCCCATTCTCCTAAAACCCAGCTCAGGGCAGAAGGCCCAGGTGGTGGTGATGGGGAAGCCCATCGGCCACATGGGGGCCATGAGGTACCGGGAGGAGTATGTGCCAAAGGCACTGGGGATCGTAAGGGAGGCCCTGGCCCGCCTGCGCTCCCACTACGATATCCTGGTTATCGAGGGGGCCGGCAGCCCCGCTGAGGTTAACCTCAGGGACCGTGATATTGCCAACATGGAGGTGGCAAGGCTGGCGGAGGCTCCAGTGATCCTGGTGGGGGATGTGGATCGAGGGGGTGCACTGGCGTCCATCGTTGGCACGCTGGAGCTCTTGCAGCCCTGGGAGCGCCAGAGGGTTAAGGGATTTGTCCTTAACAAGTTCCGGGGAGACCTGAGCCTTCTTGAGCCAGGGATCAGGTTCCTGGAGCACCGTACCGGAGTGCCCTGCCTTGGGGTTGTGCCCTACCTGCCGGGGCACGGGATCGACGCTGAGGACTCAGTCGCCCTGGTGGAACGGTCCCAGGTCAAAGCGGCTGGTAATGAACTGCGCGTTGCAGTGCTTCAACTTCCCCTGATCTCGAACTTCACCGATTTTGACCCTCTTGAGCGTGAGCCTGGTGTCCTGGTGCGTTACGTGAAAGACGGAGAGCCCATAGGGGCCTGCGATGTCCTGATCATACCAGGGACAAAGGCTACTGTCTCTGACCTTGAGTACCTGAGGACCTACGGCTATCACCGGCAGATCCTGGCCATTGCCAAGGAGGGCACGGTAGTCCTGGGGGTATGCGGGGGATACCAGATGCTGGGCCAGTGGATCTACGACGAAGACGGTGTGGAATCTGACCAGAAGGCCGTGGCAGGACTAGGGCTGCTGGATACGGTGACGCACTTTGCTCCCGAGAAGGTGACGGTAAGGGTCTGCGGCAGGGTCGTCACAAACCGCGGCATCTTCTCTCTGGAGGGGTGCCGCGTGAGCGGGTATGAGATACACATGGGGAGAACAGAAAGGGGGGCCTGTGATCCCTTTCTCAGGATAAGCCAGCGGGCCGGGCGGCCAGTGGAGGACTTCGACGGGGCAGTGAACCCTGGAGGGAATGTTGCCGGCACCTATGTCCACGGCCTCTTTGATGACCCCAGCTTCCGCCAGGGCTTTGTTAAGGCTATTAGAGCCCAGCGGGGCTTGGAACCGCCGGGATCGGTGAAGACGGGTCAGGACGCTGGGGAGCGCTTCGATGCGCTGGGAGCCGCATTGAGAAGGCACCTGGATATCGAGGCAATCTACAATCTGTTAGGGCTTGAACCAGGCCGCTAGGGCGTCGCTGCCCTGCGGGGTTTATGTGCAGTCTGGCTTTGGGGTATAATGGTACCAGTCAGTCGCCCTGTGGGGGTGTCTGTCTTGAAGAGGGCCATTTTGATCCTGGCACTCCTTTTCTCCATCACGTTGCCCGGGTGCGCGAGAGGAGTCTCGGATGAAGCCACCCGGCCCTTGGTGGTGACCTCCATCTATCCCCTCGCGGATGTGGTCCGCCAGCTCGCGGGTGAAGATGTTGAAGTTATCTGTCTAATGCCCCCTGGCGCTAGCCCTCACACCTTCGAACCGACCCCGGGGCAGATCAGCCGTGCACATCGAGCGGACCTCATCGTGGCGGTGGGCGCTGGCCTTGACAACTGGCTGGTTGAGCCCCTCGTTCAAGGCGGGCCTTTAGTGGTAATAACCGAGGGAGTACCCCTGAAGCCTGCGCGGGAACCCCACGACCACGAGGACTCCCATGACCCCGAAGGGAACGGCGATCCTCACATATGGCTGGATCCGGTCATGGTGAGAGACGTGATAGCACCAAGGATCTCGTCAGCTCTAGAAACCGTCTATCCTGGGGACTCAGCTCGCATGGACGAGAGGCTCAAGGCGTTTCACCAGTCCATGGATGCCCTTGACTTGGAGGTTGGCCGGGTATTGGAGCCATTCAGGGGCGCCAGGTTCGTGTCTTTCCACCCGGCCTGGGACTACTTCGCCGCCAGGTACGGTCTGGAGGACGTGGGACCCATCGCCCAGTTTCCCGGTCAGGAGCCGTCCGCTAGGTACCTGGCGGACTTGGCCAGTACTTGCTCAGCGAAGGGGGTCAGGGTGGTCGTGGCCGAACCCCAGCTTAACCCACAGGCTGCCAAGGTTATTGCCGAGGAAATCAACGGAAGTGTGGTGATCCTGGACCCGCTGGGTGGGCCCAGCGTGGAGGGGCGTGATACCTACCAGGAGATTGTCCGCTACAACGCTAACGTTTTGGCCGGTGCCTTGGGGAAGGGGGAAGCGGAGTGAGGGCCGGGGATACGGTGATCGAGGTGAGGAACCTCTCCGTTGCCTTCAACGGCTGCGTTGTGCTGGAGCATGTGACCTTCCAGGTTACTCGAGGGACCCTGGTGGGGCTACTTGGCCCCAACGGGGCTGGCAAGACAACGCTTCTGAAGACCATCATGGGGTTGGTGAAGCCTTCATCAGGCCAGGTGCGTCTCCTGGGCATGGAGGCGAATGGCTCGCGGCAGGTAGCGGGGAGAGTAGGCTACGTGCCCCAGGCGCCCACCATCGACAGGGGCTTTCCCTTATCCGTCTTGGATGTAGTGTTGATGGGCAGGCTCAGTGCCAGCCGTGTCGGGCAACGGCTGAACTCGGGGGATCGCGACGCCGCAATCAATGCACTTGAACATGTGGATATGCTCGATTACGCCCATACAGCCATAGGCAGGCTTTCCGGGGGGCAACAGCAGCGGGTGCTCTTGGCCCGGGCACTGGTCAGAGCGCCCGAGGTGCTTCTCCTGGACGAACCCGGTACTGCTCTTGACACAAACTCCAAGGACAGGCTCTACTACCTCCTTGCCCGGCTGAAGATGGAGAAGAACCTGACTTCCATCGTGGTGTCCCACGATATAGCTCCCGTGCTGGCCTATGCGGATGAGGTGATCTGCGTGGACAGGACCCTTCATGTACACGCCAACACATCGGAGATCCGCAGTAATCCTGAGCTGTACAGGTCGTGCCGGTGCAACTTCCAGCTGTGGAGCTGCTCCGCAGACAGGGAGGAACTGCGTACTTGAACGCCATGCTCACCTATTCCTTCATGCAACGGGCGTTCCTGGCTGCCATCCTGCTCGGGGGTCTTTGTTCCCTAGTGGGCTTCTTTGTTGTCCTGCGGAGGCTGAGCTTCGTTACGGTGGGCCTGTCCCATGCAGCGTTTGGCGGTGTAGCCTTAGGCATCCTGCTGGGGGTTAGTCCAGTGCTCTCAGGGGGTGTCTTTACCACCCTTGTGGCCCTGGCCACCGGTACTGTTAGTTCCAGGACCAGGATCAGTGAGGACACGGTTATCGGTGTGTTCTTTTCCTCGAGCATGGCGCTGGGCGTGGTGTTGCTGGGATTGGCCGGTGGCTACCAGGCCGATATCTTTGGCTACCTGTTCGGCAACATACTGGCGATCGGGAGGGAGGATCTCTGGACACTGGGTGTCGCGGGGCTGGCGGTGACCGGGTTCATCCTGTACTTCTTCAAAGAACTGCTGGCCTTGTGTTTTGATGAGGAAATGGCCAGGGCACAGGGCCTGCCGGTGACCCCCCTGTACTTGGGGCTTCTGGTGTCAGTGGCTGTCACTGTGATTGTTAGCGTGAGGTTGGTTGGGGTGATCCTTGCCTCTGCCCTCCTGGTCATACCCGCAGCAACCGGCCTGGCATTATCCTGCAACTATCGCATGGTACTGGTCCTCGCCCTTGCCTCGGCCTTGGGAAGCGGCCTTACTGGCCTTGTCCTCTCGTACTGGTATGACCTGGCTTCCGGCGCCACCATCGTTATCTGCGCTACCCTGGTATTCCTGCTGGCATCCGGCATCCGCATGGGAAGGGCAAGGCGGGCTGCTCGTTCGACCCCGCCGGGCGAAGGGGGCATATCCCGGGATCAGGGCCCTTGATCCCTTGGTGTACCGTGCCCGTGGCCAGGCCGGACCTGCAAATAGTGGCAAAATCTGGCAGGAAGATGGCGGCTGGTGTCGAAGATCCCTTGAGTGAGTTACCGGAAAGGGAAAGGACTGCCGGCTTCCTTAGGGGCGCTTGCCCTGGGCTACGGTGCCGGCATACTCCTGGCCAGTGAAGACCTCGCGGCAACGGGGTGGCTGCTTCTGGCCATTACTTCAGCTGGCGGGGCGTTGCTGTTATGGCGGTCACGCCCAAGGGGAGCAGTCATGGTTTTCCTTGCCCTTCTCCTTGGGGTTGGCCGGTGTGAACTGGTGCGCTATGCTGACAGGGAGTTTTGGCTTAGCGGCGATACGCTGCGCCTCCAAGGAAGGCTGGAGGGTGAAGTAACCAACCGGGGTGAATGGAACGAGGCCATCCTGAAGGTTGCCGGGGTGGGCCCTCGAGTCCTCGTCCGCGGTGCCATTCCCCAGACTGTTGAGCCCAGTAGCGAAGTCTTGGTTGAAGGTGTTATCCGCAGGCCCAAAGGGGCCACTAATCCCGGGCAGTTCGACTATGCCATGTACCTGCGTTCGAGGGGGATAGGCTGGATCATGACCCCCTCCGAAGGAGGCATGCAGGTGCTGTCGCCCTCGCGGTTCCCTGCGGGTGCCGTAGCTAGGGCGCGCGTGGCCATGAAGGCCTCGTTGAAAAGGGCTTTGCCGGCCGAAGCTTACGCGGTGTATGCTGGGATGGTCTTTGGGGATAAAGCCTCTCTGGAGCCAGACCTAAGGCGTGACATGTCCAGGGCGGGATTAGGTCACCTGCTGGCCGTGTCTGGGCTGCATGTGGGTTTTGTGGTGGCCTTTGGCCTGGCAGTGTGTCGCTGCGTGCGGGTGGGGGATCCCTGGAAGGCCCTCATCACGGGGCTCCTGACCGTGGGCTATTGCCTGCTGGTGGGGATGTCCCCCTCGGTGGTCCGGGCTACCGCCATGGCCCTCTGCCACCTCGGGCGTTCCTCTCGTCTTGCCCCTCGCAGCTCCTTTGATGCCCTGGGCCTGGCTGGAATACTCGTGCTGACCCTTAGACCTTTTGGCCTATTTGACCCGGGGTTTCAGCTTTCCTTCACGGCCACGTGGGGGCTACTTGCCCTTTCCAAGCGGTTCACTATGCTGATACCGCTCTTGCCGGTGCCTGTCAAAACCCTCCTAGCTGTGACTATGAGTGCCCAGGTTGCCGCGTTGCCGATCACCCTTCGCCACTTCGGCTTCGTCCCCGTTATCTCCCTCTTAACGAACCCGCTGGTGCTCCCGGCCGCAGGTTTCATGGTGATTTACGGGCTGGCCCTGGCAACACTGGGGCTGGTGCTGGACCTGCCTTGGTGGGTTAGCTGGCCTGGCTTCGCAGCCGCCGGGCTTCTTGAGGCCGTAGCCAAGACCGCGGGTTCGTGGGACACTGGCGTTGCTGGCGGGCTTCCGTTGCCTTCCTGGGCCACCGCGCTTGCATGGCTTGTGTTCTTGTCACGATGGGCTGCCGGTCGCCGCAAAGCCTGGCTATGGGGGGCTGTCTGCCTGGTCTTCCTTGGCCTGCCGGGCCTAGCCAGGGCACTGCAGCGGGATGTAACCCTCACAGCCCTGGACGTAGGCCACGGTGACGCCATAGTCATAACCCTTCCGGGGGGCAGGCAGGTGCTGGTCGATGGCGGCGCGGGAGGCCAGGCTGGGGCAAGCGACACGGGGCTCTCAGTCGTGGTTCCATACCTCCGCAACGCCCGGGCAGGGCAGGTGGAGGCGGTGTTTCTGAGCCATCCCCACGACGACCACATAGGCGGGCTGTTCAGCGTGGTCCAAAACATCAGGGTCCAGAATCTCTTCGTTGCGGCATGCCACAGGGCAGACCCGGCAGTTGACGCACTAGTCCGGGCTGCTACCGCCAGAGGGGTCAGGGTTACGTCGCTGAGCTCGGGCGACGTCATCAGCCTTGGAGATGGGGTAAGATTGGCGGTCCTCCATCCTCCCGAACAGGTTCCCCAATGGTGGAGTCCAAACGAATCCTCCATGGTGCTCAGGCTCGAGCTGAACAGCCTAGCCATCCTCCTCACCGGCGACGTGGAGGGGGAGGGGGAACGAGCCCTGCTTTCCAGGGGCCCACCCCCTGCGGCAATATTGAAGGTAAGCCATCATGGGTCGCGCCTAGCCTCAAGCGAGGCATTCTTAGAGACGGTAAAGCCGTCCCTGGCTATCATATCCACGGGGAAAAACACCGCTGGGCATCCCCACCCCGACCTCATTGAGAGACTCACCTCTCGGGGCGTAAAGGTGCTCCGCACAGACCAGGAAGGAGCCACCACTATCGTGGTATGCGCGCAACAAGCGACATATAGCGTCAGGGTAACCGGGCAGTGGGGAAGAGGTCTTTCCTGGCGAGAGAGTCTCCTGGCAAGACTGCTGCTGGACTAGGGCCTGGCGGTGACGTGGCGGGGGCTCAAGTATGGTATAATTGCAGGCGGAAACGGGGTGAGTTGTTGATTTCCAAGGGCAATCCTGAACGTGTGGTGGTCCTGGCAGTAGAGACTACCGCCGACAGGCTCGAGCCAGAGGACATCGCAGAAATGGAGAGACTGGTGGAGTCCGCAGGCGGAGTGGTAGTACACACCGCCATCCAGCGCCGGCAGTCAAGAGATCCAGGGTTCCTGGTGGGCAAGGGCAAGATCCACGAGCTGGCGGGTGTTCTTGAGGCTTTAGAGACTGAGATGGTGGTCGTGGCCTGTGACTTGAGCGCGGCCCAGGCGCGCAACATTGAGGCGGCCCTGGGAGCCAAGGTGATCGACAGGACCCAGCTCATCATGGACATTTTCGCGCAGCGAGCCCAGACCAGAGAGGGCAAGCTTCAAGTAGAGCTGGCCCAGCTCCTATACCTTCTGCCGAGGCTTTCCGGAAAGGGCGTTGCCCTGTCAAGGCTGGGAGGCGGGATCGGTACCCGGGGGCCCGGGGAGACAAAGCTCGAGGCCGATCGCAGGACCATCAGGAGAAGGATTGCAGACCTCAATGCTGAGATAGAGGCAGTGGGAAGGCACCGGTCACTCCATAGGAGGAGTCGCCGGAGTGTCCCGCTGCCTGTGTGTGCCCTGGTGGGTTATACTAATGCTGGGAAGTCCAGCCTGCTACGGGCGTTGACAGGCGCACAGGTGGTTGTTGAGGACCGGCTCTTCGCCACGCTGGACCCCACTACACGAAAGGTAGCGCTACCGAACAGGCAGGAGTTGTTGCTCACCGATACCGTGGGGTTCATACGGCACCTCCCGCCCCACCTGGTCGCTGCCTTCCGGGCCACCCTGGAGGAGGTTATAGAGGCTGACCTCTTGGTTCACGTGGTGGATGTATCCGACCAGGGGCTGGAGCGCCAGGTTGCCGCCGTGAACGAGATCCTCGAGAGCCTTGGGGTTCACGGTAAACCAATGGTGACCGCACTGAACAAGATCGACCTCCTGGATGGCGGGATAATGCGTGAGGCACTCATTGGGCAGTTCCCTAATGCGGTGGCAGTTTCCGCCCTCACAGGCCAAGGCTTCGAGGGACTGCTGGAGGCCTTCCAGCGCCTGCTGGCTCCCAGCAGGGTCACGATCCGCCTCCGGATCCCCTATGGCAACGGGGACGTGCTCAGCACCATCCGGCGAGGCGGCGTGGTACACGAGGAGGTGTATCACGACGATTGCGTGGAGATTCTCGCCGAGATAGACAGGGTCTTGGCTGATAGGATGGAGATGAGATTGGGGGAGGGGCAGTGTGAACGAGGCGCTGTGGCGTCAATGGATGAAGGACTACGGCATAAGCGGGCGGTGGATTGATGAAGCTAAGGCCGCGTTGCTGGCTGTCGAGCCTTGCTGGAGGCTGGTGGAAGACACTGCCTCCGTCAACCGAGCGCGAGTCCTAAGAGCGTTTCAAAGGGCTCAGGTTACTGAGAGGGACTTCTTTCCAACCACTGGGTACGGGTACGGAGACTCTGGCAGGTCCCGCCTGGAACAGGTCTACGCCGAGGTGTTCGGCGGGGAGAGTGCCCTGGTGCGCTGGCAGGTTTGTTGCGGTACCCATGCAATCAGCCTTTGCCTTGCGGGGTTGCTGAAGGCTGGCGATACGCTGGTGGCCGCCTCGGGAAAACCCTACGACACGCTCCATCCGGTAATCGAGGACCTGCGCGACCGGGGCGTTCACTACCGGGAGGTCGACCTGTTTTGGCAGAATGGGCAGAATGGGGGAGAGGGGAACGTCGAAGACATCAGGGGTGCCACGATGGTGCTCGTCCAGCGATCGGCGGGCTACACGTTCAGGCCTGGCATTAGCATTGAGAGGCTTGAGAAGGCCATAAAAGCCATGAGGCGTGTGGCTCCCCAGGCCGTGTACTTCGTGGACAACTGCTATGGTGAGTTCACTGAGGAAAGGGAACCCCTCCATGTGGGAGCGGATCTCATAGCTGGATCACTCATGAAGAACCCCGGAGGGGGCATAGCTCCCACGGGCGGTTACGTTGTAGGCAGGTCTTCGCTAGTGGAGAAGGCAGCAGTACGATTAACCGCACCTGGTCTCGGTTCCGCGGTTGGTCCATCCCTCGGCTTTCTGAGGTTGATGTTCCAGGGTCTGTTCCTGGCGCCGGGGAGCGTGAGAGAGGCGCTTCAAGGGGCTGTGTTCGCGGGGAGATTCTTTCAAGAGTTGGGTTTTGATGTGTGCCCCGCCTGGGATGAGCCTCGCAGTGACATTATACAGGCAATTAAGCTGGGAAGCCCCGCGGCCCTCTTGGCCTTCTGCGAAGCCGTTCAACAAGCCTCACCCGTGGATTCCATGGCCAAGCCTCAACCCGGCGCGATGCCAGGCTATCAACACGAGGTCGTCATGGCAGCAGGCACCTTTGTGCAAGGCGCTACACTTGAATTGTCGGCCGATGCCCCCTTGAGACCGCCCTTTGCCGTCTATATGCAGGGAGGCCTTGCCCGGGAGCAGAATATCCTGGCATGCCTCCTGGCAGCCCAGCGCCTGTCACTACAGGCGTCTTAACAGCCCTACAACCTTTCCCAGAACATGGACCTCCCGAGTGAGAATGGGCTCCATATAGTCATTCTCCGGCTGCAGTCTAACACTGTCACCCTCTGTGTAGAACCTCTTTACCGTCGCCTCGTCGCCCAGCAGGGCGACCACGATATCCCGGTTCACCGCGTCAGACTGTCTCCTGACGATCACGTAGTCCCCGTGAAGAATGCCGGCATTTACCATACTGTCTCCCTGAACCCTCAGGAGGAACGACTCACCCCCGCTGGTGAAGTCGGCGGGCAGGGGGAGCGTGTCCTCAATGTTTTCTTCCGCAAACAGGGGTTGGCCGGCCGCCACCTGCCCGACGAGGGGAACGCAGACAACACGCTTCCTCGGACCGCGTTCATCCTCCAGCGAGATGGTCCGAGGCTTGTCGGGGTCCCAATCGATGTACCCCGCTGACCTTAGCTTGCTCAAGTGGGCATGGACTGTGGATGTGGACCGCAGGCCGAGCGCTCTCCCGATCTCCCTTACTGACGGGGGATACCCCCTCTCCTTGATGCTGAGCCTGATGAACTCGAGCACTTGCTGCTGCCTGCGCGTGAGTTGATTCAAGGCCTGCCCTCCTCTTGGGATTATTCACGGCCATTATAGCATGTGACTCGGGGGAGAAGCAAACAAATGTTTGCATAGGGGTGCACGACAATTATGTGATTCACTATTTACTGCTGTTATTTTTTGCGCTATTCTGGAGGTAATAATACATCCAGGAGAGGGTGGCTTATGTCTTTCGAGGAGGAACGTCTGGAAGCGGAACGGG
>JBFMCS010000046.1 GCA_040754315.1 Bacillota bacterium | reverse complement strand
CTTGAACCAGCGCCAGGCCGTCTGGTATCGTACGCCGTTTTGCTTTGCCCATTCTGACAGCTTCATGGGATTACTATAACATAGAAAAGCATAAATCACTGCACTATCGCCAGCAGTTAACAACCCCACCAGGCAATACTCGGGGAAGCACAGGAACTTGACCCCAAGGGTCCGGGCTGCTTCCGCATGTTCTTCTAACATGCGAAGGACCCCGTGAGTACTGCTTTCCGCTACCTCGGACTGGACAGAACCCACCCTGACGACGTTCATTCAAGACCCCCCTACAGACGTCTAGCTTTCCAGCTCCTGGAAGAGCTCCGTGGTTGAAGGCTGCGGTCTAGAGGCCAGGGAGATGATTACATATATCAAGGTATTAAGGGTAAACCCGATGATACCCGGGGTCCAGCTTCCGAACAGGGCCTGCGACAGTGTGGCGTTCCAGGTGAAGTACAGGGTGACAGGTATCCCCACAGAGAGACCGGCTACGGCTGCCGTCTTGTTGCCCCGGGTCCAGAGAGCCCCCAGGATGATTGTGGGGAACAGGTTGACCAGGTTCTCGTAGGTGAATATTGCTATGGACACGAGCATTGGCAGTTCCATCATGGCCACCACCAGCGCTGACAGCACGAAAACCAGGGCTGATATGCGACATATTGTGAGGATCTGCCGGTCTGTAAGGCCGGGCTTGAAGGGCTTGATGATGTTGTTTGCCACCACGACACTGTTGGTTGCCAGCTGGGAGTCGATGGATGACATCTCGGCTGCCACTATCACAATCGCGGCAAAGGCCAGGAGCAATGGGCCGCCGGCCATGGTAAACATGGTGAGAAAGCCAGCCTCAGGGTCCGCCGCCACTTCCGCTATCAGGCTCCCGCCCATGCTCATGATGACCAGCATCACGAAGATGAGAACCATGAGGAAGGGTGCCCCCACAATTACCTTCCGAACCTCAGAAACGCTTTCGGCTACAAATATGCGGTTGAAGATCTCCAACCAGCAATAGGAACCTATGATACCACCAAGGATGATGCACGTCCAGTAGGGTTTATCCGCTATCGTTAGCAGCTCGGGTTTCTCGCTGGCAAGGCGGGAGAGGAGTGGCCCAAATCCTCCGAAGAGGGAGTAGGTTACGAACACTATGCCGGCGAGCACCACAACGACCGAGATTATCCCCTGGTAGAAGTCCAGGATGACTACTGTACGTTGTCCTCCCCACATCACATATCCCGCTATGAGGAGCACCACGATCGTCATCCCCAGGTTGAATGGTACGGCGCCCCCGGTTAGAGCGCTGGCCACGTACCCGAAGGTCTTAAAGGCGATGATGTGCCACGGGAAGTTTAGAAGGATACCGGCGATGGCAATGAAGATGGCCAGACCCTTGCTGCCGTACCTGAGCTCAATGAAGTCTGGCAGGTTGTACAGGTTATGAGCCTTCCCCCATGACCATATCCTGGGAGCGATCAGGTAGTAGACCACGAGTCCACCGAGGCCATACAATGCCGCGTATTGAGCAAGCATGCCATCCACAATACTCATGCCGACCCAAGCTGTATAGGTGGCTCCGACAATCCACGTGGCCAGAACTGTAAACATAACCATGTACCACTTGAAGGATCGACTAGCCACAGCGAATTCTGCTACGCTCTGATCATGGAGCTTGCCGAAACGCCTGGCAATAAGTCCTACGCTAACCAGGTAGACAGCTACTATTGCCATAGCTAAGACTGATTGGCTTGGCATCTCTTCTACCTCCCTTCTTCGCTCCTCCACAGAATGGTCAGGGCAATGCACGAGCCGAAGGTCACTACCAGGAGCCAGAACTGAAGGAAAGGCATTCCCAGGATCCAGGGTTCCACCCGGTTGAACAGGCCAAAAACCGGTGGAAACAATACTGTCGCAAACAGCACTGCGATGATGCCCAGAAGAAGGACTCGCGGTTTCACTTACTACCCCCCCCTTCAGAAGATTTAGTGAGGGATTCACCGTTACCCCTGCTAATCCTCCTAGGCTTTCCATGCTGGTTAGGCCTGGGCTCCAAGAACAGGGCTCCTTGTTTGGCATCCTGCCAGTGGGATTTGCGAAGGGGAAATGGTGCTTATAAGGATCCGGGCGGTTTCAGGGATCCTTGATCCCGGCCCGGTTACAGCCCCCAAGATGCTGGATCTGTGCAAAGGGTGGTGGGCCTGGGCACATGGTGCCCAGTGCACATAGCGCTGGCCAAGAGACGTCCCGAGTTCCATAAAGGTGTCTCCAGGGGGCGCATCCACCGCCGCCACTCCGTAAAGGATGTACAATGCGGCGTGCCGGAACCCTGGATTGAGCCCACCACATATGAGAAGCTCATCTTGTGTTCCCTAAGCCCTTCCAGGCCGGAAATAGCCAAGACGCCGGGCTTTTCCCTGTGGATGCCACTGAATATGAGGGTGGATGCCAGCACCGTAGGGTTCGTCCTCGTGGGTGTGAACGTCGATGAATCCCGGGGTTACGCAGAGCCCAGAGACGTCCACATCGGTGTGCCCGGCCAGCCCCTCTCCCAGTTCCGCAACGCAGTTTCCCTCTACGGCCAGTCCAGCACTTCATCCAGGCCTGATGACGGGTTGATCACCCTGCCATTCTTCAGAACCGTACGCATTCGGCCCCCCCGCACGGAAGTGTGAACTTGGTCCAGGGATTCGGTTAGATGGGCAGAATCCATCTCGTGCCTGGCGCAAGGCGGAACCGGTCTACCAAGTACCAGGCTCCCGCGAAACAGGAGCAGTTTCGCAAGATGAGAAATCCCGCGTTGCAGGATCCGGTGGAGGTGTCCAGGCAGGGGTGGAATGCGTGGGCGATGCGAGCACCCGGTGTTCCCGGCTCCTGGCAAGGAAACCACTAGGCTAGACAGGGAGATTCCTCGCCGGTGGCGAAAGATTTCTCACTTCGGGAATTACGGCTGGAGATTGGCCTGATCCCCAGCTAGAAGGAATGCCTGGAGCAGGCTTTAACTCGGGAATTCCCCGAAGCCCGGCTCCAAGGTGAGGGGAATTCATGGCACGAGTATTGCAGTCACACGTGTGAGGCGGGTTATGCGCAGGCTGTGTGCCTGCTTGGAAACGAAAGAAAGGCTGGGCCGGCAAGACCGGGCGGCAGTTGAGGTGATCCGATCTGAGCACAGGGACGATATTCAATATCATGAGGTATTCCATACACGATGGCCCGGGCATCCGCACGGTGGTGTTCCTGAAGGGATGTCCCTTAACCTGCTGGTGGTGCCACAATCCTGAAGGGCAGGATACTACCAGGGAAGTTGTATTCTTCGAGGGTAAATGCCAAAGGTGCGGGCGGTGTCTCGAGGCCTGCCCGCACCAGGCCATCTCTCCTGGGACGTACCATACCATCCGGGACAGGTGTGTGGTGTGCGGGGCATGTGCTCGCGCCTGCCGTACCGGAGCCCGCGGGTGTGCCGGGAGGACAATCACCGTCTCCGAAGTGCTGGCGGAGATCAAGAGGGACACCATCTTCTACGACGAATCCGGGGGCGGTGTGACATTCTCTGGAGGCGAGCCACTGATGCAGCCGGTGTTTCTGAAGGAGGCCCTCACTGGCTGCAAGGCCTTGAGGATCCACACTGCTTTAGACACCTGTGGCTACGCCCGCAGGGAGACCCTGCTATCCGTTTGTGACTACGTGGACCTTTTCCTATTTGACCTCAAGGTTATGGATGATGACAGGCACCAGCGGTACACCGGAGTGTCCAACACTCTCATCCTTGAGAACCTGCGGCTCTTGGACGACCTTGGCCACGATATAGCTATCAGGATACCGCTGGTCCCGGGGTTAAACGATGATGAGGAGAACCTCAGGAAGACAGCTGAGTTCGTCTTTAGCCTCAAGCGGGTGCCCTGTGTCCATCTTCTCCCCTACCACGAGATAGGGGTTGACAAGCACGCCAGGTTGAGCAAGACATACCTTGTTGATGCCAAGCCTCCGGGAGAAAGCCAGGTCGAGGCGAGCCGCGGGGTGCTGGCGGACTACGGATTAGTGTGCCATATAGGAGGTTGATACCGTGAACGAACGCGTTGCCCGGCTCAGGCAGGAGAGTATCGACGCCGAGCCCTGGCTGTCCACGGAGAGGGCGGAGCTCATCACTGAGTTTTACAGGCAAAACCACGAACCGTTTCCCCCAATCCAGCGTGCCCTAGCCTTCAAGCACCTCATGGAGAACAAGGCCATCTACATAGGTCCAGGGGAACTCATCGTGGGCGAGAGGGGGCCAGGTCCCAAGGGCACGCCTACCTTCCCGGAGCTGTGCTGTCATAGCCTGGAGGACCTGGACATCATCAACCGCAGGGAGAAGATAGCCTTCTTGGTAAGTGAAGAGTCAAGGAGGGTTTACCAGGAGGAGATAATCCCCTCCTGGAGGGGACGCTCCATGCGGGACATCATCTTCCGGGAGATGTCCGCCGAGTGGAAGGACGCCTACGAGGCAGGCATCTTCACGGAGTTCATGGAGCAGCGGGCACCGGGCCACACCGTCCTGGATGATAAGATATACAAAAAGGGGTTCCTGGACTTCCAGCGCGAGATAGACGAGGCGCTGGAAGGCCTTGACTACGCTAGTGACCCGGATGCCTATGCCAAGCAGAAGCAACTGGAAGCCATGAGGATCTGTGCCGGCGCCATTATAAGGTTTGCCCAGCGACATGCGGAAAAAGCTGAGGAGATGGCCCGGGACGAAACAGACCCCAGCCGCCGCCGGGAACTTGGGCAGATAGCCAGGGTGTGCCGGCATGTGCCCGCCAATGCCCCCAGGGACTTCTGGGAGGCGCTCCAGGCCTACTGGTTTGTGCACCTTGGGGTAGTGACTGAGCTGAACACCTGGGATGCCTTCAACCCGGGGAGGCTGGACCAGCACCTGAACGACTTCTACCAGAGGGGCATCACCAGTGGAGACCTGACCCCGGAGTCTGCCCGGGAACTCCTGCAGTGCTTCTGGGTGAAGTTCAACAACCAGCCGGCTCCCCCAAAGGTTGGTGTGACGGCGGCGGAGAGCGGGACCTACACGGACTTCGCCAACATCAACTCCGGGGGCCTGAGGCCTGACGGCTCTGACGGGGTCAACGATGTGACCTTTCTCGTGCTGGATGTCATTGACGAGATGCGGCTACTGCAGCCCAGCTCCAACATACAGCTGAGCAAGATGAACCCCGACCGGTTCCTCCTGAGGGCATGCGAGATCATCCGCAAGGGCTGGGGGCAGCCGTCGGTGTTCAACGCAGATGCAGTGGTTGAGGAGATGATCCTCCAGGGCAAGTCAGTACAGGATGCCAGGAACGGGGGCACCAGCGGCTGTGTTGAGACCGGGGCCTTTGGGAAAGAGGCCTACATCCTCACAGGCTATTTCAACCTGCCCAAGGTCCTCGAGATCACCCTCAATGGCGGAAATGACCCCAGGACGGGGAGGAGGATAGGCCTGGAGACCGGGGATCCCCGGAAGATGGGGTCATTTGAAGAGGTGCTGGATGCCTTCCGCCGGCAGCTGAAGTTCTTCATAGATATCAAGGTCAGGGGCAGCAGCATTATTGAACGCCTTTATGCTACCCAGATGCCCGCGCCCTTCCTATCCGTCATCATCGATGACTGCATAAAGAAGGGCCGGGATTACAACGATGGGGGCCCTCGATACAATACCAACTACATCCAGGGGGTGGGCTTGGGCACCATCACTGACAGTCTTGCCGCCATAAAGCACCACGTGTTCGACCAGGGCGACATCCCCTGGGTATCCCTGTTGAAGGCGCTGGAGGCGGACTTCGAGGGGTACGAAGACCTCCGGCATGCCCTGCTGGAGGACACGCCCAAGTACGGGAACGATGATGACTACGCCGACAGCATCATGGTTGAGGTGTTCAATTCATATCACGATGAGGTCACAGGCCGCAGGAACACCAAGGGCGGCGTGTACAGGATAAACATGCTGCCCACCACCTGCCACGTCTACTTCGGCTCGGTGACAGGGGCCCTTCCCGATGGCAGGCGGGCCTGGCAGCCCCACTCGGAGGGCATCTCCCCGGTCCAGGGGGCTGACCGCCACGGCCCCACAGCGGTGCTCCGGTCGGCCAGCAAGATGGACCACATACGCACAGGGGGAACACTGCTGAACCTGAAGTTCACCCCTGCCATACTCCAGGGCGATACGGGACTCCAGAAACTCGCCCACCTCATAAGGGCATATTTCCGCCTGGACGGGCACCACATACAGTTCAACGTGGTGAATGCGGCAACCCTCCGGGCGGCGCAGGCGGAACCGGAGAAGTACAGGGACCTTATCGTCAGGGTAGCGGGGTACAGCGACTACTTCTGTGACCTGAGCAAGGCACTGCAGGACGAGATCATAACCCGGACGGAGCACGCCTGTTTCTAGGGCTCAGGGCTTTTCCAAATCCAGGTGCTTGAGCCGGCGGTAGAGGGTGCTCAGGTGAATGCCGAGGGCGCGCGCAGCCATGCGTTTGCCCTCGGTGTGGTAGCCGAAGGTTTCCAGGGCTTGACGGATGCTTTCCGCCTCCACGTCGCTAATGCTCTTAACGGCACTGGGTGGGTCTATGGCGCTCCCGTGGAGCACATCGCTGGTGAGACTCCCTGGGAGTATGGAGTGGGAGCCTTCTACGTTCACCGCGTACTCCACAGTGTTCTGGAGCTCCCGCACGTTGCCAGGCCACTGGTAGGAACGGAGAATGCTCATGGTCTCCGGGCTGATGGATCTGATCTCCCGGTGATATAGGGCTGTATAGACCCTTAGGAAGTGGTTGGCAAGGAACTCGATGTCCTCGGGGCGTTCCCTCAGCGAGGGGATCTTGACGGGCATGACATTTAGCCGGTAGTAGAGGTCGCTCCTGAACTTCCCTCGTTGCGCCAGGTCAAGAAGGTCCCGGTTGGTCGCGGCAATGATCCTTACATCAACTGGGACGGGCTGGGTGCCGCCCAGGCGTTCCAGCACCCGGTGCTCCAGTACCCTGAGGAGTTTCACCTGCATGTGCAGGGGCATGTCTCCGATCTCGTCCAGGAAAAGGGTGCCCCCTGCAGCCAGCTCGAACTTCCCGGGCTTCCCGCCCTTCCGGGCACCGGTGAAGGCCCCTTCAGCGTAGCCGAAGAGCTCGCTCTCCAGGAGGGTGTCGGGGATCCCCCCCGAGTTGACGGGGACAAAGGGTTTGCCTGCCCTGGGGCTGGCCGAGTGTATGGCCCGGGCGAATATCTCCTTGCCTGTCCCTGTATCACCCAGGAGAAGCACGGTGGCGTTGCTCCTGGCTACCTTCATTGCCCGCTCCTTCGCAGCGGCGAGCTGGGGGCTCCTTCCCAGTATGTCATCGAAGGTATAGATGGTATCCTTCCCGTGTACCCTAACGGCTAGGCGGTCAACGGCCTCCAGGGTCCTGAACACGCAGACTACTCCCCCGTATCCATCTGGCGACTTGATGGCCTTGACGGTTCCCGCACAGTGCAGTGTGGTGCCCCTAATGGTGAAGTCCACGGGTTCATCCTCCAGGTCTTCCTGCAGGTCCAGGCACCGCACTACCTGGTCGCCCTGGATGGTCTTCCCGAATATGGAGCCATCCAGGACTGACGGGTCTGTTACCCCCAGTATCCGGCAGGCTGCCGGGTTGATACTGATGATGCGGCGGTCTGCCTGGATAGCCATGATCCCATCGGAAACGGAGTGAAGGATGTTCTCCAGCTTCGAGGCCAGGGACGCCAGGGCCCGGGAGTTCTCCATTTCTGAAACCTTGGCAGTTATGAGGTCCGATATCCTCTCGGTGAACCTGGTGAGTCCCTCAACCTGGTCCAGGAGCCGGTGACGCTCCCGCTCGTTCACGGCCACAAGGCCGATGCATCCTACCACCGCTGGGCCGCGGCGAATGGGCCACACTATCTCAGCCGTGGCCCTGCAGGCATCCCTCTCCTTGCACCGCAGGCATACTCCGTGGGAACGAGGCTCATCGATGAAGAGTGGTTCCCCGTGGGCCAGCACGTACCGGTAGGACTGGCCTGAGCGGGGCTCCACTCCCACCCTGTCAGGGGCAGCGCCAGCCTTGGCGATCCTGGTGAGGTCCCCATCAACGATGTCCACCTGCACCTGCAAGACGGCGGCCAGCGCGTCGGCTATCTGCTGGAGGGTCACGGCCATGGCGGCCAGCGGCAAGAGATCCACCCCTCTCACCAGGGTATCTTAGTGGTCCGTGTGATCTGGGGTCCCCTTCATAGTTCGCCTGAGGACCGGTGAATCCTCCGGGTGCCCGCCGGTGTCAAGCGGGCAGAGTAAGGCACACGTGGGCATGTGCCACGTGTGCCTCGCCAGCCCTTTGCTCTGTTGCCTAGTACTTCTGAAAGATCTTGGCCTGGGCACCGCAGATGGGGCACCTCTCGGGCGCGGCTCCGGTACCTACCCACCCGCACACCGGGCACAGGCTGACCTCACTATCCTCCATATCCTTGCCTTGCTCTACACGGGCTCTGAGTTCCTGGTAGGTCCGGCCGTGAACCTTCTCCGCTTCGTTGGCCAACTCAAAGGTCTTAAGGGCTTTCTCCTGGTTTTCTGCCCTGGCGGCCTCGATGAACTCCGGGTACATGGTGGTGAACTCGTAGTGCTCACCCTCCATGGCTGTGGCGAGGTTCTCAAGGGTGCTGCCCACCTTGCCGGCGACCTCCAGGTGCTTGAGAGCGTGAATGGTCTCGGCCTCAGCTATGGCACGGAATACGCGGGAGACGTTCCTATAGCCCTCAGCCTCGGCCTTTTTGGCAAAGGCCAGGTACTTGCGGTTTGCCTGGGATTCCCCTGCGAAGGCAGCCATCAGATTGTCTGCGGTACTCACATAAAACCCCCCCGATAATAATAATTCTCCGTTAGGTATCATTGTAAGCTATTGGCGTAGCCTTGGCAATAGCCTTCGTACACAGTCTTCATATTCATAATATAAGTATTCCTGGGGTCCAGGTGTCCCCTGGGGTAAGGCAACCCAACCTGTGTGCGTATTCCGACGAAATCGGTCACCTATTCTGATCCAAATCATCCACCCATTCCGCTTGAAATCGACCAGTGGTTCCGCATGATGGCACGTGTTCAGAGATCACCCTCCGCATCGACTCCCACTTCAGAGAGTAGATGGAGTGCACCAGACGGTCCAGAATGGCGTCAGCCTCAGTAGGACCGGCGAGGGTCGCGTGCCCTGTCAGAGGGCCAAGCAGGGCATTGATACTGAGCAGTTCCATTCTGGCTGCGAGTCCACAGCACAGCACAACCCCCTCAAAGTGTGTCGTTGTTATACAATCATCTGTTGACAAAGGGCACACTTGAGGGAGAGCGTGGTACGAGAGAGTAGTGTCCGGTAGAATGGTGTAAAAAGGGAATCAGAGGTAGAAGGGCCTAGAGAGGAAGGTGAGGAGGAAAGGCCACCCTCTCCCTGGTAGATGGAAAGGTGAGTAAACCAAACATCACCAGGAG
>JBFMCS010000045.1 GCA_040754315.1 Bacillota bacterium | reverse complement strand
GGCAGCCTGGTCGCTGGAACCGGTAGAATCCCTGCCTTGAACCAGCGCCAGGCCGTCTGGTATCGTACGCCGTTTTGCTTTGCCCATTCTGACAGCTTCATGGGATTACTATAACATAGAAAAGCATCTGCACTATCGCCAGCAGTTAACAACCCTTACGCCGCTATCCTGTGGGAGGCTGATCCTGACCGAGGATACCTTGGCGTCTATGGAGACGCTAGGCCAGTCCAGGCGGTCCCCAAGCCTCAGCTCCACAGATGAGGCTGCCGAGTCCACCTCAAGGTTTCTAACCTGCAGGTTCCTGAGGTCCATTCCAGCGAGGAGGCGCCTCCCTGGACCGAAATGTCTAGGACCACGTCCTCATTGAGGCGCACCTTCCACTCGCCGCCCCCGGAGTGATCCAGCGTTATACCGGGTTTCCCTCCGGTCGTGATGCTGGTGAGTCTAGGCACCTGGCCCCGCTAGCGCGCTTCGGCCTCGAGGAGGTCTCTTGCCCCGCCGCGCAGGTCCATCCTGCTGGCTCCCATCCTCAAGACGACCCTGGCTTCATCCGCCGGCATAGGAACCTCGCCGGAGAAGGTGGACTCCGGCAGCGTCCACATGCACCCGAAAGGGAAGAACCCCCCGGGAGCCGCCGGCGCAAGGCTAGCCCATACCACCATTACCAGGAGAGCCAGGGGAACGAAGGCCTCCTTCCGCGTGGCGATACGCAGTCCCAGCCCTATGATGAAGACGGGCCAGAGGGACAGGAGGTTTCGCCACAGCGTCCAAGGGAGAACCCCCATTGTATTGGCGAGGAGAAGGATGCCCACGGCTATGAAGAGGAGCCCGTTAAAGAGCCTTGCCAGTCTCAAGCGGACCGCCCCCGATCAAAGAAGCCCAGTACCATGGCAACACCCAGGGCAATGAGGATGACAGGCCACCACTGCCCGAGGGAGAAGCCCCAGGATAGACTCCAGGGCATGGGAAACACGGCGCGAAGAAGAATGTAAAGGCCCAGGGCTACGAGGATGTAGCCCAGGGCTTTCTGGGACTTGTTCTTGGAGGGTATATCCGCCGGTTCAGCGTGGGTATCGCCCTCCACGGAGACATGGGTCCCGGGTGCCGCTGGCTCCTCTGGCACGATGATCCAGGCGATGATGTAGGCAATGATGCCCGGCCCCCCGGCCAGGGCAAAGATCACCCAGGCTAGACGGACGATAACCACGTCCACATTGAAGTACTGGGCTACGCCGCCACAGACTCCGGCCACCATCCTTTCTCTCCTCGAGCGGTAGAGGCGCTTCACTGGTCTCTCTCCCTTCCATCCTTCCATGGCCCAGCACTACTACTTCGAGGGTAATGAGGGCGGTTCCTCCCTGGAAGGGGGAACTATCCCCAGCGCCGATTACACCAAGGAGGCAGGGTGCCTGCGTTCATACTGCAGGGTTCCTGCCGTCACAACGCTTGCCTTCTTAGCCCGGTTCTCCTGGCGAGCCCCTAGGGCCTGGTCCTCCATGGGGTTCACCCTTCATTCGGCGCTGGTGTTCAACACCCTATGTGGCCTGCGCTAGGGGGACTTGGGCAAACCTACATAGGGGAGGGTTCACAGGTGTGTCCCTAGAAGAGTATGCCGGGGTGAGGGTTTAGGAGGATAGAAGGTGTGCAGCTGATGAGGCGTCGCTACCCTGAGGCCCCCCTTGTGGGGCTAGGGGCTATCCTGTTCAGGCAAGATGAGGTTCTCCTGGTCAAGAGGGGCAAGGACCCAGGAAGCGGCATCTGGACCCTGCCAGGAGGGCTTCTCGAGGTTGGAGAAACGGTGAGAGAGGGCACCGCCAGGGAGGTCATGGAGGAGTGCGGCCTCGATGTGGAGGTCTTGGATCTGGTGGAGACGGTGGAAAGGATCCTCATCGACCGGGCCGGGCAAGTGGAATACCACTATGTGATCCTTGACTTCCTGGCCCGTTGGAAGGCCGGTGAGGTGGTGCCTGCCAGCGATGTGACAGATGCGAGATGGGTCCAGGAGTCCGCCTTGGGTAACTACCGGGTATCCCTGGAGACCCAGAGGGTCATCAGCAAGGCCAGGGAGATGTGGAATGGGAGGCACGAGGGGAGCCCATCTTGACCGGCCACTCACATGGCGGGGCCCACCGGACCCTGACAGCACTTTCCTTCAAGCAAGGGGGCCCCGGGATAGTCCCCTGGGCGGTTCGTTCTCCAAAAAGATTGTGGTGCCCCTGGACGGCTCCAGAAGAACGCCTTTCTTAAATGATCCCTGGATGTGCTCTTGGCTATGGTGAGGAGCCACGGGGTTTCGCCGGGTATCCTGGAGATACCTGGCCGTCTTGACGAAGCTTCTTTGAGGATGCCCTCGGCACAGGATCTCGGGTCCCCAAGTCTCAGGAGGGGAGCTGAAGAGGGATGGGCAGTACTTCTCGATGATGATGGATACCACACCGGGTTCTTCACTCCCCAGATTCCCGGGGTTTTCTCACCGCCCCTTCCATGACCAGTCCTTTACAGCATATACGAGGGGGCGGACCATAGGCGCGTGACAGTGAGACCCGCAGGTGCCCGCGTACTGTATCCAAGGAATGGCAGGGGTTTTGCTGAGAGGTTCGTGCATCGCGGAGACAGCCTCTCGCGGGCTCGCCGCAGTTCGCGGATGAGGTCCCCAAGGCGTGATTCGCCTTGCTCAACAGGCCATACCGTGCCCCGGGGGCACGGTATGGCCCTACGAGCCTGGAAACCGGGTTATCCTCCCAGGTATGCCCTTTTTACCTCGGGGTCCTGCAGCAGTTCCTGGGTGGGTCCCTGGAGAACGAGCACGCCATTCTCCAGGACATAGCCCCTCTGGGCGAACTTCAGGGCCATCCGGGCGTTCTGTTCCACGAGGAGAATGGTGGTGCCCTCCCGGTTGATCTCCTTCAGCGCCTGGAAGACACCGGCCATCAGCAGGGGAGCCAGGCCCATGGACGGCTCGTCCAGGAGCATCATCTTTCTCCCGCTCACGAAGGCCCTTCCCACCGCCAGCATCTGCTGCTCCCCGCCGCTGAGGGTGCCTGCCTTCTGGGACGCCCTCTCCTTTAGCCTGGGGAAGATGGAGAACACCCTCTCCAGGTCGGTTTCCACAGCCCTGTGATCCCTCCTGGCGAAGGCCGCCAGCCTGAGGTTCTCCATGACGGTGAGGTTCTCGAAGATGCGCCTGCCCTCTGGCACGTGGGACATGCCCAGGATGCTTACCACCTTGTCTGGGGTATACTCCAGAAGGTTCTTCTGCATGTAGGTCATCCTGGTGCCGGGCTCCACAGGCACCAGCCGGGAGATGGCCCGGAGCGTGGTGCTCTTGCCCGCTCCATTGGCGCCGATTATGCACACTATCTCTCCCTCGTCCACCCGGAAGTCGACACCGTGCAGCGCCCTGATCCTGTCGTACGAAACCCTCAGGTTTTCCACTGCCAGCACTAGGTATCAACCTCCTTGCCCAGGTAGGCGTCGATGACATCAGGGTTCCCACGTATCTCGTCCGGGTTGCCCTCGGCTATGACCTCACCGAAGACCAGGGTCTGGAGGGATTCGCACAGGTCCATCACAACGCGCATGCGGTGCTCTATGAGGAAGATGGACAGCCCCAGTTCCTCGTGGATGTGCCTTATGGTACGCACCATCTCCACCATTTCCTCGGGGTTCATCCCGGCGGTAGGTTCATCAAGGAGGAGCACCTTGGGTTCGGTCGCCAACGCCCTGGCCACCTCGACCCGTCTCTGCGCCCCGTAGGGGAGTGCTGTTATGATCTGGTCGGCGAACCTGGCCACCCCAAGCATCTCCAGGAGGTGCCGGGACTTCTGCTCGATGGCGGCCTCCTCCCTGTACCGGTGGGGCGTGCCGAAGAAGGCGCCCTTCAAGCCATAGGTGAGCCTGGAATAGCAGGCCATCCTCACGTGGTCCAGGACAGACATGTGTCGCCAGAGCCTCATGTTCTGGAAGGTCCTGCAGATGCCCAGGGACGCAATGCGGTGGGGCTCCAGTCCCACGATGCTGGCATCTAAGAAGGAGATCGCACCTTGGGTCGGCCTGTAGATACCGGTGATCAGGTTGAATATGGTGGTCTTGCCAGCGCCGTTAGGTCCGATGAGCCCCTTGATCTGCCCCGGTTCTACGCGAAGGCTGTAGTTGTGGACGGCCCTTAGGCCACCGAAGTAGTGAGTCATGTTTTCAACCTGAAGCAACGGTCCTGCCCCCCCTTTCCCGAATGTCCCTGGGGCTCAGGGTCTTTCGCACGTCAAAGTCCCGGAAGCCCAGCAGCCCTGTGGGGCGAAACATCATGATCAGGATGAGAAGCACAGGGATGATGACCCACTTGTATATCTCCAGGGGGCGAAGGGCCTCGCTGAAGAGCGTGAAGCCAACTGCGCCCACCACGGAGCCTATCACCGAGTTCAAGCCGCCGAAGTAGAGCATGGCCAGGACCTCGGCCAGCTTCTGGACTCCGAAGGTAGCCGGGTTCACGTAGCGCATGATGTGGGCGAAGAGCCCGCCGGCTACCCCTGCCCAGAAGGCGGAGAACAGGAACGCCGTCATCTTTGTGTGACGGGTGTCCACGGTCATGGCGTTGGCGGCGGTCTCGTCATCCCTCACGGCATTCAGGGCCTTTCCCAAGGTGGAACGCACGTAGTTGTTGATTACTGCCATACAGATGACCGTCCAGGCGAATACCACGGGCAGGGATGCCAGGTCGGGCTGGCTCATGAACCCTCTGGGCCCCCCAATGATCTCCAAGTTCTCAATGAAGCTCTTGACTATGAAGGTGAAGGCTAGGGATATCACGGCCAGGTAGTCACCGCGGGTTCTGAAGGACGGTATTGCCACGGCCAGGGCGCCCGCCGCCGCCACCAACCCGCCGGCCAGCAGGGCCAAGGGGAACAAGAATGGGGCAAGGGCCGGGGGGAGGAGTGCCGCGCCGAACACGTCGTCGTCAACGAAGAAGAGCACGGTGAACACGGAGGACGAATAGGCTCCCAGGGCCATGAAGCCCGGGTGAGAGCAGCAGAACTCACCCATGTAGCCATTGACAATGTTCAGGCTGAGGGTGATCATCACGGCTACCAGCATTAGCTTGACGATGAGGAGGCGGTAGTCATTCAGGGCGCACCACAGGTCTAAAACGGTGTAGGCAATGGCCAGGTGCGTGATGATGGACAGCCACGTGGACATGCCCAGCAGCCTGCCGGCGACCCTGTTCAACGCTGGTGCTGTCACGGACGCTACGAGGGCTATGGGAAGAAGGTACACCAGGAGGACATACACAGATGTGCTAGGGATCATCAGGGGCTGCCTCAGGATGTCCGTGACTCCAAACAGGAGGGGGATGGAACCCAGGCCAAGGCGGAGTGCCAGCCCGCGGCCTAAGAGGTGTTCCACAATAACGGCGGCCAGCGCGCCGGAGAGCCAGCCCAGGAGGGATACCCTGCCCAGAAGCCTCCGGGTCTTCCAGGAGAGACCGGCACGATATCCCGTGGCGCTCGCGGATGTCATTTCCACGCTAATCCCTCGTCTACTTAAGTGTTTTGGATAGGCCCCTAGAGCCTCAGGCGGGCGCTGTAAGACTCCCCGAAGAAGCCGTGGGGTTTGAAGGTCAGGATAACCAGGATGATGGAATAGGCAATGAGATCACGCAGGGTGGAAGGAAATACCGCGGCCACGAAGATCTCAATGAAACCCAGCAAGAAGCCGGCTAGGGCCGCACCCATCACTGAGCCCCGGCCGCCTAGGATGGCGGCGACAAAGGCCTTCCAACCCACGAGCATCCCCATGTAGGGCTCCAGCACCGGGTAGGCAATGCCGAAGAGGATCCCGGCCACAGCTGCCAGCGCGGAGCCCAGCCCGAAGGCCAGCAGCGCTATGGTGTTAATGGGGACCCCCATCAGGGGTATGGCCGCGAAGTCATAGGCCATTGCCCTCATAGCCATGCCCCACTTCGTCCTTTTCACGAACTGGTGAAGTACCAGCATCATCAGCAGGGATACCAGTACTATCATGATCCGTGTGTTGGTGACGCTGGCAAGGCCTATCTGGAACGTCTCGGTCTCGATGAGCAAGGGGAATGTGCGCCGCCTCGCGCCGAGCAAGGCCAGGTTCAAGGTTTGCAGGATGATGCCCACCATCAGACCGGTAAGCGCAGCGGATGCCCTGGGTGCCCCGCGCAGGGGCCTGTAGGCGACCCTCTCCACGAGCATGCCCACCGTTGCGGTGAGAAACATCGCCAGGATGATGGTGAGGGGCAGGATTAGCCAGTGAGGCAGGACCACGTAGCCCAGGGAAGACAGGGCAAGAAGTCCTGTGGAAACGAAGAACCCTATGTAGGCCCCAGTCATGAAGATGTCGCCGTGGGCGAAGTTGAACAGCATCAGCACGCTGTACACCATGGAATAGCCCAGGGCGATGACGGCGTAGAAGCTGCCCCACTGGAGGGCGTTAACGATGTTCTGCATCACGAAGCCCATATGCTTTCACTCCCCGTTATTCCCGGAGGCCAAGCCTGGCTCGCGCCAAGACTTGGCCTCCGGTGCGGCCGTTCTTGCGTTTTCCAGGGTTACGAAGTTCTGGTATGGGATGGCACCACCCGGCCTCAGGGGCTCGCGTAGCCGTAGAACTCGAACTCGCCCTGGTCACTGATACGCACTATGACCGCGGCCTTGATTGGGTCGCCATCCTCGGTGAAGGTTAGCTTGCCGGTGATCCCTTCGAAGTCCTTTATCTGGGCCAAGGCATCACGGACGTTCTTTCTGTCCTTAGCCAGATCACCGGTGATCTCGCCGGTATCCTGGATGGCCTTCTGGACCAGGAGCATCGAGTCCCAGGTCAGCGCGGCCACGTCATCGGGGATATAGCCGTGCTTGGCCTCGTAGCGATCGATGAACTCCTTGGTGGCGCCAGTGGCCCCAGCTGCGGCGTAGTGTGTGGGGAAGAACAACCCGTAGCAGAGGTCACCTGCCAGGTTTACGAGTTCAGCGGAACCCCAGCTGTCGCTGCCGACTATGGGGTTATCCCAGCCCAACTCCCGCGCTTGCTTCAGTATGAGGGGCACCTCGTCGTAGTACTGTGGGGTGAAGAAGAACTCCGCGCCGGAGCCGATGATCTTTGTTATCTGGGCGCTGAAGTCCCTGTCCTTGGTGGTGAAACTCTCATATGCCACAACCGAGCCGGGCCCATGTAACTTCTCCCAGGCCTGCTTGAAGTATTCAGCAAGGCCCTTAGGGTAGTCGCTGGCCACGTCGTAGAGTACCGCAGCCTTGGTGAACCCATACTCCTCTGTGACGAAGTTGGCAATCACGGGGCCCTGGAAGGAGTCCAGGAAGCATGCCCTGAACACCCACGGCCTATCCAATGTGGTGCGGGGGTTCGTGGACCAGGGGCTGATCATGGGAGTCTCAAGGTTGTTGGCCACCTCACCCGCGGGTATAGCCTGTTTTGATGCCTGGGGGCCCACTATCACCAGGACCCTGTCCTGGCTTATCATCTTGGTCTGCACGGCCACGGCCGACTCAGCCTTTGACTCGTTATCCTCAATCACCAGTTCCACCTTGTACTTCTTGCCCCCCACCTCAAGGCCGCCCGCCGCCTCAATGTCCTCTAACCACATTTGAGCTGCGAATTTGGTGCCTTCTCCCACTTTGGGGATATCGCCGGTCATTTCAGCGTTAATGCCGATCTTTATAACGGGTTGTGTGGTAGAGGCTGGGGAGCCGCAGCCAGCGCAAATGAGGGCAACCAAACACAGGATCACCATAAATGTCCTGGACACCTTGGTCCGACCTCCTCACTGAATGATTGGGAGAGTTTTCCTGCCCCAAGAGGACTGGCTTGCGCCTTACCACCCCCTGTCCCATGCCTCTGGCGGCTTAATAGATTCCCAGGCACCACATTTCCTGCTATTCGTCGCCAGGGGCTGCAAGTCCTGCCTAATATTCCCTGGTTTTCCAGGGTCTTGGATGTAGGGCGCAGGTGAGTGACTACGGGGCGTCCGGGTAAGGGAGATGGGGCAATAGCCTGGGGGGGGGGGGCATTGAGGGCCAGGCCGGGCTGGCTGTGTAGCTGGGTCCTAGACCGGGTCACCCTTGGTGGCACCCATGCAAGCTGCAGCTGGGAGGGTCTTGGATCACCTGGGGCCCCTCAGCACATCGGCTATCACGGTCCAGGCCCATCCGGGCTCTAGGCCCCTGCGCCACGAGGCGACTCCAGCCAGCCTGTACTGGTTCACCAGTTCCACCCGCTGTCTCAAGGTGGCGGCGTCCTCCAGCCATGCCACGTAGCCTGACCCGCCCTCCTCATACTGGCCGAAGTGAAGCCCGGTTTCCTCATCCAGCACCACGCCGGCGCCCTTCTCGAGCATGATGGAGTGGGCCCTGCCGATGCCGTAGGCTGTAGAGGTGTGCTTCCCTCCCTCGTTCCTCCAGATACGGGTGTAGAAGGGGATGCCTAGGATAAGGCGTTCGGGAGGCACCTCTTCCAGTGTTCTGGTGATGGCCCACTCCGTCCAAGGGATGGAGGCGACAGGACCGGGGGAGGGGGAGCCAGCGGCATACTGGTCATAGGCCATGAGTACTACGTAGTCAGCCACTTGGCCAATGGCGGTCCTGTCGTAGCACAGGGACCAGTTGGGGTTGTTCGAACGAACCGTTACATCCACCGAAACCACCAAGCCCTGTTCATGGGCGGGGGGCACCAGCTCCCGGAGGAACTGCACGAACTGGGCCCTGTCCTCCATGTACATGTTCTCAAAGTCCACGTTGATGCCGTCAAGGCCGTAAAGGGCCGAGTAGGCCAGGAGTTGTCTTGTGAAGAAGTCCCTGGCTTCACTGTCTCCCAGGAACTCCGAGGTCATCCTGGGGTCAAAACCATTGGACACCAGGGCCCAGACCCTGTATCCCCTGGAGTGGGCCCACTGGACGTACGCCAGGTCAGCCTTGGAGGAGATGTGCCCGGAGGGGCTCGAAAGGGCAAACCACGTAGGGGACATCACGTTGGCCCCGGGCATATCCGGGATATCCTGGGGATCTGGGTTCCGGGTGGTCACGTGTTCCCACGTCAGGTTGATGGGCTGACCCAGGGGGCGCCAGGGTTCGGGCCTGGGGGGAGATGGTGGGGAGGGCATGATGATGGACCCCAGGGTCACACTGTCCTTGTCCAGGTAACCCAGGATCCCTTCATCCGACAGGACAAGGTAGTGACCACTATCCTCTCCGTGGATCCTGACAGTGCTTCCCACGGGAAGCCTGGATGTGAAGGGGGCTTTCATTGTGGGTGCCTCCCGGAGGAATCCCTCCAGGGAGCACACTCCGGTTTGCACAGGCTGGCCGGGAAGGTCCACCACTACTGCCCCGGACGGGTGGGTAGAGGCTGTGATCCCGTAGTACCTCTCGGCAAGGCCAAGGGGCAGGTAGAGTTGTCCATCGCGGTCAAGCACCGGGATCTCCAGATCCATGGGCTCCAGGTTCACCAGGGCGGTGAGGCGGTCTGTGGCCATCTTCACCACACTGGCGCCTGTGGTGATGACCACAAGGCCCTCCTCCTCGTCCCACCTTATCGTAGGGTCAAGGTGGGCCTTCACAACCTCGACTGGCAGGAACACCTCAGCCTCTTCCAGCCAGGGCGAAGACGCAAGGGTTTCTCCCCCAATGATAAGCCTGGGTGTGTCTGGGGGGGGCACCTGCTGCATGCTGGGGAGGAAGACGATGGACGCGCCCCAGGCGGCCACTCCAAGGCACACCAGGACAAAAAGCACAGCTGGCAGCCCGGAGCGGGCTGGACGCAACCTGGGTTCCATGGGACACCTCCGGTCTAACTGCACCTTTATCTCCAAGATTCGATAGGTCTTCCCATTACTCCTGCTAAAAGGCTAAAGGGGAAGAGACTGGGATGGGGGTTGGCATTCCTGCCTGGCGCCCGGGCGGGCGCCAGCGGCAAAGGGAGGGGTCTTTGCCCGGACTCCCGGGATAGATTCCCTTGGCCCGTGAACCAGGGCTTGCCCGGTGTCCCTGGTGGGCGAAGGCCTGCGGGCACGGAGCCTTGTGCAAGGGTATCCCCTTGAGGGTTCGTAGCGCTCCTCAATCCTGCGAACAAGGCTCCCTGCCACAAAATGGATGGGAGCGGTGTGGGAAGGAGAAGGGCCAGGACCTAGAGAATTGGCTGGGTAGAACGTAGCGGTGCTCTGCGCCAGGCTGGCCGTATGGAGGGGGTTTTGCATGAGGGACGTCTTGAGGAGCCTCAAGGAGGGTGTGGTTCAGGGAGACCAGGAACGGGTTTTGAAGGCAGCCCGCACTGCTGTGGAACGCAGGCTGGACCTCCCTTTAATGGCTTCACAGGGCTTGGGCGCCGGGATGGAGGATGTCGGGAAGAGATGGAACCGGGGGGAGATGTTCCTGCCCGAGGTGATGTTATCTGCCCAGATCTTCAAGGAGGCCATGGCTATTCTGGAGCCGGCCATCCGTGCCGGGGGCAAGACCGTGGGGGCCCTCGGGGATTTCGTCATCGGCACTGTCAGCGGAGACCTTCATGACCTTGGCAAGAACCTGGTTGCCGTCATGCTTGAGACTACGGGCTTTCGCGTTCACGACCTGGGCAGGGATGTATCCGCTGAGGACTTCGTGAATGCCTTGAAGAACCTCGGAGGGGGCATCCTTGGCATGAGCGCCCTCTTGACCACTACCATGATAGAGCAAAAAAACGTCATTCACGCCATTATAGAGACAGGCCTCAGGGCCAAGACCCGCATAATGGTGGGTGGTGCTCCAGTGAGCATAGCGTGGGCGGAAGAGATCGGGGCCGATGCCTATGCTGCCAACGCCCACCAGGCGGTGAGCATCGCCAAGGGACTTGCCAGGGATATGCGAGGGGGTGTTCCCAGATGAGTGTGGGCAGGATGAGCCTTCCCATTCCACTCCGGATGCTGCCGGGGGAGGACATACACGAGTTCAAGGCCAAGGCCATGGAGATACTGGCGGAAACCGGCGTGTTCTACGAGACGCCCGAGGCCCTGGAGGCCCTGGAGGCCTACGGGTGTACCGTTGACCACCAGCAGAGGGTGGCCCTCTTCCCAGCGGAGGCAATCGAGAAGGCGCTGGCCACGGCCCCCAAGGCCATAACCCTCTACGACAGGGAGGGTAACCCCCATGCCTTCCTTGAGGGAAACAACGTCTACTTCGACCCCGGCTCCTCGGCTGTGCACTTCCTCAATAGCGATGGGCTTGCCGTGGATTCCTCCGGTGAAGACCTGGCGAATATTGCCAGGCTCACGGACGCGCTGGAGAACATCGCCCTGCAGTCCACTGCGGTAGTAGCGGGAGAGGTGGCCAAGGAGGTAGGAGACAGCTACAGGCTCTACACGGTTTTGAAGAACTCAACCAAGCCCATAATCAGTGGCGCCTTCACGGTGAACGGCATTGAGGATATCAAGGAGCTCCTGGTGGCGGTGAGGGGCAGCCTCGAGGAACTCAGGGCAAAGCCCCTGGCGGTAATGGATGTGTGCCCGTTCTCCCCCCTGAGGTGGACCAACGTAGCCTGCAAGAACATCATGGATTTGGCGCGTTATGGGATACCTGTGGAGTTCCTGCCCATGCCCATGGCGGGCGCCTCCACCCCGGTGACACTTGCGGGGACTGTCATCTGCCACGTGGCCGAGAACCTCAGCGGGTTAACCCTGGCCCAGGCGGTGACCCCGGGTGCTCCGGTGGTGTGGGGCGGCGGGCCGATGGTGTTTGATATGCGGTACGGCACCACACCCATGTGTGCGATGGAAGCCATGTTGATGGCCACCACCGCTGCCCAGGTAGGCAAGGTCCTAGGGCTCCCGACGCACACACACGGTTGCCTCAGCGATTCCAAGGTGGTGGATGTGCAGGCTGGGCTGGAATCTGCGATGGGGGCTCTCCTGGCGGGCATGACAGGGGTCAACGTCATATCCGGCCCTGGGATGCTGGATTTCGTAGGCACCCAGAGTCTGGAGAAGCTGGTTATCGACAACGAAATCTGTGGGATGGTGCTAAGGTATCTCAAGGGTATCGAGACGGGTGAGGATGCCATGGCGGTGGATGTGATAAAGGGCATCGGTCCTGGCGGTGACTTCCTCAACACCGCGCACACCCGGAGGTGGTTCAGGAAAGAGGTGGCGATTCCAGGCCTGCCCATAGACCGCCAGGATCGCAGGGCATGGTACGAAGCGGGGAGCATGAAGGCACTGGTGAGGGCGAACCGGCATGTCCAGCAAATCCTGAGCTCCCACAAGCCAAGACCCCTGGACAGGGGTGTGGAGCGAGCACTGGACAACACCATGAAGCAGGTAGCCCGGCGTCACGGAGTGACCTACCTTCCCTTGAGGTAGGGCTTCAGGCTCAACTGGAGGCCATCTCCTCGGAGATGGCTGTCTGTAGTTCCCTTAAAAGGGGCAGTATGCGCTGGCGAACACTGTGCTTACTCCCGGCTTGGCACATAAGTGCCCTGAGGCTGTCCCCCAGGTTGAGATAAGCGCGCTCCGCATCAAGGACACACTGCTCGTCCATCTCCTGGAGGGTCAAGGGTAGCCGCCTAGAGACCCTTCCCCCGTCCAGCTCGACGCCCTCGCCGTAGCCAGGCACCGCAGCCTCGATCCCCAGCCTTGCCTCGATGAGAGATGCCAGGGTGGAACTAGCTTCGGGTTCACCGTGGACAACGAAGACCCTGGCCGGTTTTGCCTGGAGGCAGTGGAGCCATGAGAGGAGCCCTCCCTGATCCGCATGGGAGGAGAAGCCCTCAATGGCACGGATTGTAGCCTTCACCTTTATCGTCTCGCCGTGGATCGTGACTTCCTGCGCCCCGTCCAGGAGCTGTCGCCCTAGGGTGCCCACGGCCTGGAAGCCCGCCAGGATCACGGTGCTTTCAGGGCGCCAGAGGTTGTGTTTGAGGTGGTGCTTGATACGCCCGGCATCGCACATGCCACTGGCGGAAATGATGATGGCGCCCCCCTTCAACTCGTTGAGGGCCTTGGATTCCTCGGCAGTGCGGGCATGGACTAGATTGGGGAGGTCTAGGGGACACTTGCCCAGGCGGTCGGCCATCTCCCTGGTCTCCTCATCAAAGTACTCGTAGTGTTGGCAAAACACTTCGGTTGCCGCCTGAGCCATGGGACTATCCAGGTAGATGGTGGCTTTGGGAAACTCTCCCTCCAGCTGCATCCTGTGAATGATGTAGAGAATGTCCTGGGTTCTCTCCACGGCGAAGGCCGGGATTACCACGTTGCCACCCTTGGTGAGTGTCTCCTGGACGGCGTCCCTCAGGACACCGGCGGGATCCAGGCCGGGGGGGCGCTGGCGGTTCCCGTAGGTGGACTCCATGACCACGTAATCGGCGGAGGCCACGCCGTCAGGGTCATTAACGATGGGACAATTCACTGGCCCTACATCACCCGAGAACACCAGCTTGGCGCTGTGCTCGCCCTCCAGCCACACCTCAATGGTGGCTGAGCCCAGTATATGGCCGGCATCGATGAACCGGACCCTTACCAGTGGGTCAGGGCGTATGACCTCTCCGTAGCTGACCATCTCAAAGCGAGCCACGCTTTTTTCCGCATCCTCTACGGTGTAGATGGGTTCCAGGAGCCCTTGGCCCGCTCTCCTTCTCTTCCGGTTCTTGCGCCCAACCTCCATCTCCTGGATGTGGCCGCTGTCAGGCAGCATTATCGCGGAGAGGTCCCGGGTGGCCTTGGTGCTGATGATTGGGCCGGTAAAGCCAGCCCGAACCAGCTTGGGTAACAGGCCCGAGTGGTCTATGTGGGCATGGGTAAGAAGCACGAAACCTATTGACGCAGGGTCGAAGGGAAAGGGTTTATAGTTCTGCTCCCGTGTCTCCCTGGAGCCTTGAAAGAGCCCGCAATCCACGAGGAAGCGGACCCCATTGTGCCTAACCTCAAAGCACGATCCGGTGACTGTACCTGCGCCGCCGTGGAACTTCACCAGGTTCAATGCGCCATACCTCCTTCTGGATGGCCTTTCTTCCTGGAGGGTAGAGATTCCTACATGGGCCGTTGTGAAGAGAGGGTGAGGGGTGATAGAATTGTGACAAGAATAGGAGGGATATCTTGCCCTGGCCTGAGCCCCGCCCGGTAGGGACTCTTTCCGATGTAGTGGGGGCTTTTGCCCCGTTCTTCAGCCGGTGGGGACTCAGGGCGGAACCGTGCGCCTCGGGTATGGTGGTAACGGGACAGGCGGGCCGTCGCGGGAAGGCGTTCCTAGGTGTAGACCGAGACTGTCCCCAAGTGACCGGAGGCGACGTAAGCCTAGTGTTTTGCGACATGGATGTCAGGTGGAACGGAACCTGGCTGGCTTCAAGCGACGGGTGGAACCTGGCCCTCACCGTGCTTCGCTCACTATCAAGGCTCCCTCTCTCCTCCCAGGCAGTCATGGAGTTGTTTGGACCTGCATCCCCCCAGTACACCTCAGCAATGAAATGCCTGGGCCACTTGGCTCCTGGCGAGGCATCCGATGGCTACCTGTCACGAGTCGTCGCAGCCCTAGCTGAGAGTGCCCGCCGGGATGTTGAGGGAGAAGCCCAATCGCCCCCTCCGGGAGATGAGTTGAGCCGGTCCCTCAGGGAGCGGGCGAGGTCTCTGGAGGGTCTTACCTTCTGGCTTGCCCCCCAGGATACCGAGGACATCTTCGCTCCCCTGTTCGATGCAGTAAGGGCGCCGGAGGCCAGGAAGGGCCGGGGTGAGCACTACACTCCAAGGTGGGTGGTGGATCTTGCCCTGGACTCACTGGGGGTCGAGGGGAGGTGCCTGGATGTGGCCTGCGGGACGGGGGCCTTCCTAGTGGGGTTGATCTCCAGGACCCGAGGTGCACTGCCCCCTTGGGGTGTGGAGAGGGACCCGGTGGCTGCCCAAGCTGCCAGGCTCAACTGTGCCTTGGCCCTATCCCGTCCTGGGGTATGGAGGGAAGCCCACATTGTTCCTGGGGATTTCCTGCAGGGGGCCGGGGTCATCCCTAGGGATTTCCGGTTTGTGGTGGGGAACCCCCCGTGGATCAACTGGGAACGGCTCCCTGATTCATCCAGGGCGGCCATGGGACAACTCTTTCGCGACCATGGGCTGTACACCCTCAAGGGCTTCCGCACGATACTGGGGGGAGCCAAGAAGGACCTGGCAATGCTGTTCTGGCAGAAGGCAGCGGGGGAGTTCCTTGAGACCGGGGGCAAGATCTCCTTTGTGGTAACCCAGAGCCTCCTCCAATCAAAGGGGGCCGGGGAGGGTTTCCGTTCCTTCAGGCTACCGTCTGGAGAGCCCCTGGGGATACTGCGGGTTGACGACCTGGTGCACACTGCAGCCTTTGGGTCCTGTACCATCAGGCCTGCTGTGGTGCAGGCCCAGAAGGGAGAGGTGACGAGATATCCCGTTCCCTACGTTGTATGGCGTCTCAAGGGAGGCAGGATCCCCCGGGATGCTCCCCTTCGGGATGCCAGGGCAATGCTAGATAGCGAGGAGATGGAGGCGCTTCCGGTGGATGCCTCCCATAACCTTTCCCCGTGGATGGTCAGGAGCCCCCGGATGCGCGAGGCCTGCGCCGCCATCCTGGGGCGGTCTGCCTATTCGGCCAGGGAAGGGTGCAACACCCTGGGAGCCAACGGCATTTACTGGTTGAGGCTGATTCGCCGTGAGGGTGACCGGTGCCTCGTGGAGAACATGCCAGGGGCCGGGAGGAAGCCCCTGGCACGCCACCGTTGCTGGATTGAGCCGGATCTTATCTACCCCTTGGTGAGGGGGCGGGATGTGGGCCGCTGGCGGGCTCGGGCCTCCGGTCACATCCTCCTGGCCCAGGATCCCAGGACTCGCATGGGGATGGATGAGGGGTATCTCAGGAGCAGCCTTCCCTTGACCTACAGGTTTCTGGAGATCTTCAGGGCGGCACTGGAGGCCAGGAGGGGTTACCGGCGGTTCTTCCCGGGCAAAGGACCCTTCTACTCCATGTATAACGTGGGGGAATACACTGTGGCGCCATACAAGGTCGTGTGGCCCTATGTTACGGGGGGCTTCGGTGCGGCTGTCCTGGGGCCCCATGATGACCCCCTTGTGGGTTACAGGTCTTGCGTGCCTGACTGCAAGGTGGTGATGGTCATGGCCAGCGAGGAAGAGGCCCACTACCTCTCGGCGGTCCTTAACTCATCGCCTGCCAGGTTCCTTGTGTCGTCCTATACTGTTAGCACGCAGGTATCCGTTCACTTGCTGGAGCACCTAGCGGTGCCGGCATTCGACAGGTCATGCAAGGTTCACCGGGAGTTGGCCGGGTTCTCCATGGAATGCCATTCGGGTCCCTCCGGGGGTTCCTCCCAGGAGCGCCTGGACGAGCTGGCTGGTGCCCTCTGGTGTCTGGATTTCGAGAGCCTGGCCGCTTGCAGGCAAGCGAGTGGCCCTGGCCGGCGAGAAGGGTGATTCACATGAGGCTGGTCGCGTTGACACTCATAGCCGCCATAGTCTCCATAGGGGGGTGCTCCCAGATCCCGCGCATCAGTGTGGAGTCGGTGGTCCCGGAGGAGGACTCCACCGGTGTGTCCACTAGGAGCTTCATTGTGCTGGTCCTGGAGGAGGATCTCCCCCTGGACAATGGACCCGGGCTCATTGCGACTGACCCGTTAATGCCAGGAAGACTCTGGGTTGATGGTAACAAGGTCATGTTTGAGCCATCCCAGTCATGGGAGCCTGACACGACCTACACGGTTATCTACGGCCACCCCAGGGTCCAGGAGATCTCATGGTCTTTCACAACGGGCAGCCTAGGGGATGACCCGTCCACCGCAGGGCCCCCCGGGGCTAGCGCCATCGGGCCATTCGGCCAGGTCATAGGCCTAAGGTGGCTTCGAGAGGGGAGGCTGGCGGCCATCATACGAGACCAGGGAACCGAGGCCGTCATATCCGTGGGAGCGGATGGTACCCAGGAGGTGGTGTTCGAAACGGATGTACACACCTTCTACATGGTGGAGCCCCTGGCGGATGGCCTGGGGCTGGTGTATTCGAGCCTTGAAAACGGCAAGGTGTGGCATGTGAGGCCCGGCGGGGAGCCAGAGCCTGTATCGACCGGCCTCATCTTCAAGGTCTCCCCCGACCGGCAGCGGGGGGTTGTCTATGATGACCAGGCGGGGCACGTTCACATCATTGACTTCCAGTCGGGACTCTCCACGGGTCTGCCCCGGGTTCCGGCCTACGAGTTCCCCTACACCGGGCTGGATTCCAGCTGGTGCCCTGGCGGGAGGTACCTCCTGTACCAGACCAGCGAGTCACAGGGAGATAGCGCGGTGGAGGTGGTTGACACTACCTCGTGGTCCTTGATGTCCAGGTTTTTTCAACCTGGCGCCCGCATGATATACCCTGAGTGGTCTCCGTCGGGGAAGCACTATGCCTTCCTGGTTGTGGACGAGCCCACGGCCTTGCCGGAGAACGGCGGGCAGATGGACCTTCCCTTCGGCCAGCGGCTGGCAGTGGCCTCGCTGGAAGGAGAGGTCTCCTACTACAGGCCCGATTCCGGCCTCATAGTAGGCTCCCCAGTCTGGAGCCCTGATGGCCGGAAGGTTGCCTTCGCCATTACCGCTGGCCAGATGCCAGGCGGCTACTTCCCCCAGTCTGAGGTGCATGTCCTCAGCCTGGGAGGGGTTCCCCAAGTGGTGAGAGGCGTCCCTACGGAGGGTTACGCCAGGCCTGTGTGTTTCTCTCAAGACGGCAGTTACCTGCTCCTTTCCGTTTACGTGGCCCAGGGAGCCCAGGCCAGGGATATCTCGTTCCTGACGGCGATGGATGGCAAGCCCGCAGCCAGGCTGGGCGAGATCGGTGAGGCTGCATGGGTGGATGATGAACGCCTGGTGGTGTGGTTTCTCGAAAGGCAGCAGGGGATTGACCTCTGGCTGGTTGACGCCTGGGGTGGCTTTCTGGAGCCCCTCTCGGCCGAGGGATGGCACAGCCAGGGCTTCACCCTCTCCCCTGAACGGTTCGGCCTGGCCCACATTGCCTACAGGCCGGGCCCCGAGTCTGATGAGTTCATCGTCCTGGGGGAGATACCCTAGAAAAACGCCTCCACACGTGGCCGGGTGAAAGGTAAGGGACCGGGAGAACGAATAGGGGGTGGCAGCTGCGGCTGGGGGGTATTCACACAGAAGGCCAAGGCCTGGTGGGAGGAGGGTGCCTTCAGGGTGCGTGCGGAGTCGGGGCTGGAGGTAACCCTGGCGGGGGACGGCCCTAGACCCAGATGCCTGATCCCAGGAGGCTTGGCAGCCTCCTGGGGTGTGACGCTCCTTGAGACCCTAGGAAGGATGGGGCTTACCGTTGCCAGCCTGGAGGTGAAGGCAGAAGGGTCTGAAGGCGCCTAGGCTAGACCCCCCAGGGTGTTCACGGAATTCCCTGTCGCTGGATTAACCAGCGGCGATGGTCTCCCTCCAGAGCGTGTGGCAAAGGCCGTGGAGATCGCCCAAGGGCAGTGCGCGGTGCTGCAAACCCTAACCCGTCCAGCCCCGGTGAGGGCCCGCTACGTACTGGGATAGCAAAAGATTGAATGTTACATCTTGTCCGGTGCAGCAATGGATTTCCTTGTGCTCATTTTCACACAGTGTTATAATTGGTATGGCTTATGGCGTTAGCGCAGGTAAAGAAGCAAATGGGCCTTTGCGAAGGGTGTGTCGGTGGTGCCTACCGGGACCAACCTGAGAAGACCGGAGACGGGGATCAAACGGTTCGGGAATCTAGGTGTTTGGATGGTGTTCCTGGCGCTTCTTTTATTTTGGATGCTGTTATCCGGTTCCTTCGATCTCCAGCACCTCCTTGCCGGCGTAATTCTCTCCCTCCTGACCTCCTATCTCTGGAGCGATCTCCTTATTGAGAGCGGCGCCATGATGCCCAACATCCGCACCATGGGGAAGTTTGCCCGGTACATGATAGACCTTATTATAGAGGTAGTGATAGCTAACATCAAGGTGGCCCTCATCGTGCTCCACCCCAGCCTGCCCATCTCGCCGGGTTTTATCGTGCTCAGGACAAGGCTGAAGACTCGTTTCGGCAGGGTCATCTACGCGAACTCCATTACCTTGACCCCTGGCACACTCACGGTGGAGATGGAAGGGGACAGGTTCATAATCCATGCCCTTACCGCCGAGGCGGCTGAGGGTGTCGCCCACTGGTCCCTGGAAGAGGAGATGCTTAGGATCGAGGGGGGACGGCAGGATGGTTGACGCCACAGTTGCGCTGGTCATATCGGGTGTTGGCGCCCTCTGTTTTATCTCGCTCTACAGGGCCGTGGTGGGCCCCACCGCCGCTGACAGGGTGGTGGCCGTGGGAGCCGTTACCTCGAAGACCACCGTGATAATACTTCTCCTGGCCTTCTTCATGCGCAACAGTCTCTTCTTGGATGTGGCGCTGACCTTTGTCTTGTGTAGTTTCATCGCCACCATCTGCGTGGTCAGGTTCCTTTACGAGAGCAAGACGGCATGGAGGGACAAGAATGCTTAGCATGATCTTGGATATCTTCACTGTGGTTTTGCTCCTGGCGGGGTTCTTCTTCCTGGCCGTTGGGACTGTAGGGCTTATCCGGCTGCCGGATGTTTACACCAGGATGCACGCCACCAGCAAGTGCGATACCCTCGGGGTGGGCCTGGTAGTGTTTGCCCTAGTCTTCAGGTTTTCTACCCTGGGGGATGTCTCAAAGCTGTTGCTGGCGGGCCTTTTTCTGTGGATAATCAGCCCCACGACGGCCCACGTCGTGGCGCGCGCGGCCAGGGCCCACGGTGTACGCCCTGTGCGGGGCTCATTCTGGATTGATAGGTCAGAGAGTTATATCAACAAGGAGTTTGATGAAGGTTGACCCTGACCAGCCTGGATTGGATGACCATGATCTTCCTGACATTCCTGGTCCTTTGCGCGGTGGCCGTGTCCTTCACCCGGGACCTGCTCTATGCCATCATCATTTTTGGAGCGTACAGCGTCATCATGGCCATCGTGTGGCAGATCATGAGCGCGCCGGACATCGCCATTACGGAGGCCGCCGCAGGCATCGGCATGACCACCCTCATGGTGGCGGTAATCATGCGAACCCAACGGAAGGAAGATTGACATGAAGAGGGTTGGCACGCTGCTTGTCGTCGTGCTGGTGGGATACATGTTCATCCTGGCGGTAAGCGAGCTGCCGCCCTACGGTGCACCGGACAACCCCAGCAACAATGAGGTGGCATCGTGGTACAACTACAGGGCCCTGGAGGAGACCGGCGCTGTCAACATCGTGGCTGGCGTCATCCTGGACTACCGGGCGTACGACACGATGATTGAGACAACTGTGCTATTTACAGCAATCATAGCGGTGATGATCACACTCAAGGCCAGCGCCAAGCCATAGGGGGGGCGAAGGATGCAGGATTTCCTCCTGAAATCCGTTTCAGGCTATCTAATACCCTTCGTGCAGATGTACGGGCTTTACGTGCTATTTCACGGGCACCTGACCCCTGGCGGGGGGTTTTCCGGAGGGATGGTCATAGGGTTGTGCTTCATCCTGGTGGCCCTGGCTTTCGGCATGGAACGGGCGGTGAAGGAGGACTATGTGACAACGTTCCTGTACGCCGGCATGTGCTTCGTAGGGGTGCTGAAGGGGCTGGGCATGCTGTTTAATATCTACTTGCCCCTGGGGACACCGGGAGAACTGTTCTCCAGCGGCTGGATATTCGTCATCACGGTTGGAGTAGGTATCGTGGTAGCCTGTACCATCCTGGCACTCTACTACGCCCTCATGGAGGAACCGGGCGGTCACGGGAGGCACCGGGCATGAACGCCGACTTCTGGGAGAGGCTGCTCATCAACTACCCGTATGTCACGGCCGCCTTGCTTTTCGCCATAGGCACATACACGGTACTTAGCCACAACAACATGATGAAGAAGATCATCGGCATCAACATCGTGACCAGCGCCATATTCCTGCTGTTCATCGCCGCCGGTCACATCAAGGGATACAAGGTGCCCATAACGGACATGGCGGACAAGGCTGCCAAGTACGCGAATCCCGTGCCTACCGCCCTGATCCTCACGGGGATCGTGGTGAGCGTTAGCGTGACGGCCTTCGCCCTCAGCCTCCTGGTGAAGCTCTACCGCTACTACGGCACCATCGATGCCTGCAAGATCGTACTTTTAAGGAGCGCACAAAATGGACATGATCGAGACGCTACATGAGAACCTGCCGCTCCTGGTAACCATGTCCACCCTCCTGGGGGCCTACCTCATGCCAGTGGTCTCCCGGGTACGGTTCAATCTCAGCGGTCCCCTGGCCGTGGTGAGCGTTGCTGTCTCCTTCTGCCTCTCCCTTTACTTCATAGGGGTGACCAGGGACGGCACCAGGGTGTACTACAACGTGGGCCACTGGCCCCCGCCGTGGGGCATCCGCATAGTCATCGATCCTATGACTGCCTTCATTGTAACACTGGTCAGCGGTGTGGGCCTGGTGGTGCTCTTTTACGCGCTACGCGAGATCAAGGAGAGTATGAGCAGGTCCTCCCAGGGGTGGTACATAACTACGTACCTGCTCCTGATGTCGGGCATGCTGGGCATGACAGTCACCGATGACCTCTTCAACCTTTACGTCTTCATTGAGGTCACCGGGTTTTCCGCCGTGGCCCTGGTGGCGGCCAGGGATGACCAGGCCTCCACGGAGGCAGCCTTCAAGTACCTGATGCTGGCCACGCTGGGTTCTGGCTTCATCATGGCGGGCATCGGCATGGTCTACGTGGTCACCGGGCACCTGAACATGAGGTACGTGACGACAGCCCTGATTACCGCCAGGGATTCCTACCCGATGCTTCTATGGGTGGCCCTGAGCTTCTTCGTGGCGGGGTTCGGTGTCAAGAGCGCCCTGTTCCCCCTGCACGTCTGGTTGCCTGACGCCTACTCGTCCGCGCCGTCCCCCTCCAGCGCCCTCCTATCTGGCCTGGTGTCCAAGGTATACATATTCGGACTTATCAAGGTGCTGTACTTCTGCTTCTACCACGTGATCCTTGCCCGGTACTTCATACCCACAACCCTGACGAGCCTGGCCTGCGCTGGCATCATCGGAGGCTCGCTGTTCGCCATGATCCAGCCGGACATAAAGCGCCGGCTGGCCTACTCCTCTGTGGCCCAGATAGGCTACATATACCTCGCCCTGGGCCTTAACACCAGGCTCGGGATGATAGCGGCGCTCTTTCACATTATGAGCCATGCCATCATGAAGAGTTGCCTGTTCATGGCTGCGGGGGGCGTCATCTACCGCACAGGCCGGAGGAACATACGGGACTTCGCGGGGCTGGGCAAGGCCATGCCATGGACCATGGCCTGTTTTACCATTTGCTCCTTCTCCATGATGGGAATACCCCTGTTGAGCGGTTTCGTCTCCAAGTGGTACCTCCTTTCGGGCAGCCTTGACGCGGGTTCTCCCTTTATGGTCGTGGTCATACTGGTAGGCAGCCTTCTGGCCGCGGCCTACCTGCTCCCCGTGGTGTGGAGAGCCTGGTTCACCACGGATGAAAGTGGCGCCTTCAAGGGACCCATCAAGGAGACACCCTGGCCTATGCTGGTACCCATACTGTTGCTCACCGGTGCCACGATACTGCTGGGGATCAAGCCCGCCCTGGCTTTGGATATCATCGAGAAGGCTGTGGAAACCCTGTTCTTCTAGAAAGAGGGATGAAGCACCATGCAGTCGTGGTTGCCATGGGTTACAGTAATCCTGCCTGCCGTTTCGGCCGCTGTCCTTGGGAGCCTCAAGGAGGAGCAGAAGGCGCTCCGGAACGCCATATCCCTGGGCACGGCCCTGGTTACCGCAGGGATCGTGCTGTTCCTGATGCCTGCGGTCATCCAGGATGGAGTAGTGCGGACGGCCCCACTCCTGGTTACTCCTGCCTTCTCCATTGAACTTAGGGTCGACCATCTGGGTATGATGTTTGCCCTCATTGCCTCGGGCCTGTGGGTGTTCGCCATGCTCTACTCCATAGGCTACATGGCTCATGAAAACGGGCAGCGCACATACTTCACTTTCTTCACCCTCTCCCTGGGAGTGACCATGGGCATAGCCTTCGCGGCAAACCTGTTCATCCTGTACTTCTTCTACGAGTTCCTGACCCTTACAACCTATCCCCTGGTCATACACTACAGGACCAAAGAGGCCATGGTGGCGGGCGCCAAGTACATCGTCTACAGCCTGTGCGGAGCCACCCTGATCCTTGCCGGGATTGTCCTCACGTACACCTGGACAGGGAGCGTGGCCTTCAGCGAGCTCTCCATCCTGGGAGGGGCGCCGCGCCTGGCGGTGCTCAGCACAACAGCCCTGGCCCTGGCATTTGCCCTCTACATCGCGGGGTTCGGCGTGAAGGCCGCGATAATGCCCCTCCACTCCTGGCTGCCCTCGGCAATGGTAGCCCCCACGCCGGTGAGCGCTCTTCTTCACGCGGTGGCAGTGGTCAAGGCGGGGGTCTTTGGGGTCCTTCGCACCATGTACTCGGTCTTCGGGGATGAGGTCATGCATGAGATGGCGGTGAGCCCCTACTTCGTTGCGGTGCTCTTGGCCACGATACTTGCGGGGTCTGTCTTTGCGCTAAACCAGGACGTCCTTAAGAGACGCCTGGCCTACTCCACTGTGAGCCAGCTGGGCTACATAATGCTGGGGGCTGCCCTGCTGACGCCAATGGGCTTCAAGGGCGGGATGCTCCACATGTTCAACCATTCCCTCATGAAGATAACCCTGTTCTTCTGCGCCGGCCTGATAGCTGAAGGCACCGGGAAGACCCGGGTGAGCGAGCTGGCGGGGATAGGGCGGTCAATGCCCCTGACCATGACCGCCTTTGCGCTGGCTAGCATAGGCATGATCGGGGCGCTCCCCATGAACGGTTTCTGGAGCAAGTGGTTTCTGATCAACGGCAGCGTGGAGTCGGGCATGAGCGCGGCCGTCGTGGTCTTAGCGGTGAGCGCCCTCTTGAACGCCGCCTACTTCCTGCCCATTTCCATATCGGCGTTCTTCCATAAGCCCGCGGGGGTACAGCTCCAGGCTCACGGGCCTGGCCACGGGCACCACCAGGGGCTAGGCGAGGGCCACCCTGCCATGCTCTGGCCCACCCTTGCCCTCGCCTGCCTCTGCCTGGTGTTGGGGTTCTGGCCTGATCTGCCCGTGGCCTTGGTATCCCTGGTAGTCCAGGCTTTCCTAGGATGACGGAGACGGAGGCAAGACGGTGATGCCAAACCATGGAACTGTCCAATCCATATTGCCCATCCTGGCTGTGCTGTTTCCCCTGCTCTCGGCGGTGGCCGCAGGGATCCTGGGAGAGCGGCGAAGCAAGGCCCGGGACCTGGTAGCAGCCATGGGGTGCCTGGGTGCGTTCCTGTCAGTGGTCCTCATGTACCCTGCCTTATCCCGCGGCAATACCGTTGTCTATCACCTCCTCCAGGGAGTGTGGCCCTCTGGCATATCCTTTCGCGTGGATTTCCTGGGCCTCCTGGTGGGCGCCGTGGCGAGCCTCGTATGGCTGGCCTCCACCATCTACGCCTGGGCCTACATGGGCCACGAAGGCCAGAGGACCCGGTACTACTTCTTCAATAACCTGACCCTGGCTGCCATGATGGGTGTGTCGACTGCCGGGGATCTCCTGAGCCTGCTCCTGTTCTTTGAGGCTTTAACCTTCGCCTCCTACGTTCTTGTGGTCCACAGGGAAGACCAAGAGGCGCGCTCCGCCGGCAACCTCTACCTGTTCATGGGGGTATTCGGCGGTCTTTGCCTCATCACTGGCATGGCGCTGCAGTACTACTTCGGGCACACCCTGGCGCTGGATAGCGGGACCATGCACTCGCTGGGGACGCTGAAACCGTTGGTGGCTAGCCTGCTGGTGCTGGGCTTTGGGATCAAGGCTGGCATGGTGCCAGTTCACATATGGCTGCCCCAGGCTCACCCCGTGGCCCCGTCACCAGCCAGTGCCCTGCTGTCTGGGGTAATGATAAAGGCCGGGGCCTACGGCATAGTGCGCGTTGGTCTCATGGCCCTGGAGGATGGCCATGGGCAAGGGGCCTTCTACGAGGGCCTCGGGCTGGCGGTGATCACCACTGGGCTTTTCACCATGATCTTCGGGGTGTTCATGGCCCTGCAGTCCGGCAACTCAAAGCGGATGCTGGCCTACCATAGCATAAGCCAGATGGGTTACATACTCATGGGTGCCGGTGTCGCCGCCTACCTTGGCCTTGGGCATGGCGCCATGGGCTTTGGCGGTGCGGTCTACCATATCATCAACCATGCGCTCTTCAAGGCGGGACTCTTCCTGGCTGTAGGTGTTGTCTACCTCTCCACGGAGGAGCTGGACATGTACAAGCTGGGCGGGCTATGGAGGAACTTCCCCTTCACGGCGGCTGCCATGCTCATAGCCGCCATGGGGATCACGGGCTTTCCAGGGCTGAACGGGTATGCCTCCAAGACCATGCTTCATCACTCCATCGTTGAGGCGGCCCAGCACATGGCCCACACCACAGGCAGCATGTACCTGTGGTGGGGGGAGAAGGTCTTCTCTCTCACGGGTGTAGGCACGGCCTGCTCCTTCATAAAGCTATTCGGCCTCACCTTCCTGGGTAAACGGCCAGAGAGGTTCGCGACGGTAAGGGGCGAACCCTTACCCGTCAAGGTGGGCATGGGAATACTGTGCGTAGTGATGCTGGCTATAGGGCTGGCCCCGAACCTCCTGGTGAACGTGGGATTAGGCCCGGCGGCGACAGGGGTCGGGTACGATCACCACTTTGTCGATGAGTACCTGGGGCACCTGGACTTCTGGTACCCAAAGGACGTCATAGCCATCCTCATCACGCTAGCCTTAGGACTTGGGCTTTTTACCGTGGGCATGAGGACAGGTATCTTTCACCTCCACTTCCCGAAGGCTCTCAGCATTGAGTACTGCGGCCGCGCCTTGGCAGGCAGTGCCGTGAGGGGATGGGCCCGGCTGGCCGTGTCCTGGCAGCTCCTGACCGACAGGGCCACCAGGAGGTTGCAGGACGGCATCACGACCTCCTCCAACCTGGCGAAGAACATCGACTATGATCCTCAATCCCGGACATCTGCGGAGTTCAACCTGACCAACCTGGACTTCGATACGCTGATCCTCGTGACTGTCCTGGGTGTCTTTCTTGCCTTGTACATTCCCCTCCAGGTTCTCTCGGGGAGGATGTGAGGGCCAGGCTGGGCCATGTGTCCTGGCCTGCCAGGATGGGTGAAAGGCCCGTTTCTTAGAGTGTTATCTAACCGGAAGGCGATGGTGGCCGGTCTTGACTAGGTGAAAAGACAAGGTGAGGGAGGTTGATTCTATGTCAATGGTAGACAAGAGCTGCGGAGAATTCCTGGCGGCCCTGGCTTCGAAGGCGCCTGTCCCCGGCGGTGGCGGTGCCGCAGCCATGGGAGGCGCAATAGGGATGGCCCTCTCCAACATGGTGGGCAACCTCACGGTGGGCAAGAAGAAGTATGCTGATTTTGAGGAGGAAGTAAAGGAACTACTGGCTAGGGGCGACAAGATCATTGAGGAGCTGAAAGGGCTGGTAGACAAGGACGCCGAGGTCTTTGAGCCGCTTTCTGAGGCCTACGGCTTGCCGAAGGACACCCCTGAGGAGGCCAGGATCAAGGAGGAAACCCTTGAGGCCTGCTCAAAGGTGGCTTGCTCAGTGCCGCTGGAGATCATGCGCAAGTCCTGCGAGGGCATCAGGATCCACGAGCGGATGGGGCAGATAGGCTCCAGGATCGCCATATCCGATGTGGGCTGCGGTGTGACATTCCTCAAGTCAGCATTGATCAGCGGTTATCTCAACGTGGTCATCAACCTCAACACCATCAAGGATGAAGCCTATGTATCGGAGGTTTCAAGGGAAATCGACCAGATGCTGGATGAGGGTAGCCGCGTGGCCGATGCCACGTTGGAACTGGTGATCTCGAAGATCAAGAAGCAGGCCTAGGCCAGCTTTCAAGGAGGTTATGCCATGGCTGAGGTGCTAAAGGGCAAGGCGGTAGCAGATGCGGTGAAAGAGGACGTGGCAAAGAGGGTCAATGCCCTCAAGGCAAAGGGCATTACCCCGAAACTGGGTATCATCCGGGTGGGCGCGCGGCCGGATGACCTGTTCTACGAGGGGGGGGCCAAGAAGGCCTGCGATTCCATGGGGATAGCATACCAGGTATTTGAATACCCGCAGGACGTCTCCCAGGATGAATTTGAAGGAGCGGTGCTGGCGGTGGGCGCCGACAGGGACATCAACGGCATTCTCATGTTCGCCCCGCTGCCTAAGCACCTGGATGAGAAGAAGATCCGCAACCTGATCCCGGTGGAGAAGGACGTGGACTGCATGAGCCTGGGCAGCGCCGGCAAGGTGTTTGCCGATGAACTCACAGGGTTCCCGCCCTGTACTCCCGCTGCCTGCATGGACATCCTGAAACACTACGGGATAGCCCTCAAGGGCAAGAAGACGGTGGTCCTTGGCCGGTCGCTGGTAGTGGGGAAGCCTGTAGCCGTCCTGCTCCTGAGGGAGCACGCCACGGTCACCATTTGCCATTCGAGGACGCTAGACCTGCCCTCCGTAGCTGCCGAGGCGGACGTGCTCGTGGCCGCCATGGGCAGGGCGAAGATGGTGGACAGTTCCTACGTAAAGCCAGGCCAGGTAGTCATTGACGTGGGGATCAACGAGGACCCGGACGACCCCGGGAAGTACTGCGGTGACGTGGACTATGCCTCGGTGGAGCCCATCGTGGATAAGATCACTCCTGTTCCGGGCGGTGTGGGCTCCGTTACCACAGCAGTGCTCTGCAAGCACACCGTCATGGCCTGCGAGATGCAGAACGGCCTGGCCTAGAGGCAGGACCCATTGGTTGCCGGTGGGAAAGCGGTGATTATCTTGGTCCCCCAGGGGACCTGGGGGACTCTCACCCAACTGGAGAAGACTCAGCCTGTAGGTTTTGGCCTGCCCCGGGGGTCATCCCTGGCCGGCTCTCCGGCCTTCATGAGTTCCCCTAGGGTTACCAGGGTGTAGCCATCGGCCCGGAGGGCGTCCAGGACCCTGGGAAGGGCCTCGTGAGTCTGCTTTGAAGAGTCGCTGGCGTGAAATAGGAGGATAGCTCCAGGGAATGCCATGCCAGTGACCCTCTTCACCATGTAGTCAACACCGGGGTTTTTCCAGTCCAGCGAATCCACAGACCATATCACCGTCTCATAGTTGAGCTCCCTGGCTGTTAGGACAACCACGTCATCGTAGTCACCATTAGGGGGCCTGAGGAAGCAGGGCTCGGTGCCAGAGAGGCGTTTTAGTATGGCGTGGGTCTGGGAGATGTTCTTGGCTACCTGATCCTTTGAGTACTGGCTCAGGTTCACGTGGTCGTGGCCATGGTTGGCTATCTCGTGGCCGTCATCAACGATCCGCCTTACAACCTGGGGGTGCCTCTCGCTCCACGGCCCTGACAGGAAGAAGGTGGCCCGCTGCTGCCTCTCCCTGAGAATGGGCAGCACAAGGCCTGGTGTCTTCTCCCCCCATGAAATGTCGAAGGTCAGGGCCATCTTCTTTTCTTGAGTGTGAACGTAGAAGATAGGCAGGTCTGTTGCCTTGGCGGGAGCCTGAGAGCACTCGAATACCGGTTGGTGCTTCTGACGCTGGATGTAAAGGCCCGCTATGAGGGAGAGCATCAGGAAGAAAACCAGGAACACAAGGACTCTTGTCCTCACGATCATTGGCATCACCTCGATAAGAATGTAGTTGTGATGGGGTGAGCCTATGACAGGATAGACGTGGCTAGCCCCTAGGCCGTGTCCCGGTTTCTCCCTGGCCTTAGAGCCCCCTGGCCCCTGCCGAGCGGGGGAAGTCGCTTTGTTGTAGAAGAGCGTAGTGCTGGCCCACGGTAGTATGAGAGGACCTCATCACGGGGTGCTAGAATGGATAGAGGGAAGAGGGCCTCGAGGGCCCGGCCGTTCTTGGGGAGGCTTGAATGGGGCTTCCTTGAGGTGGTGAAGAATCCGACTAGCACACACTGGTAGGTGACCCCGGGCATCTTGGGGGACCGGGGGCGCACGCGCTTTGAGGGGGTGACTTGATTGGATGTTCTTGAGGCCATCAAGGGACGCAGGAGCGTAAGGCGGTTTTGCCAGGATGACGTTCCCGGCGGGCTCATCCTGGAACTGCTGACCGCAGCCAGCATGGCTCCGTCTGCCCATAACCGGCAGCCATGGGAGTTCCTGGTTACTACTGACCCGGCAAAGAGGAGGCTCCTGGCAGGGCGGACCTATGCGAGGCACCTGGAACAGGCGCCTGTGGCCATCGTCGCGAGTCTGAGGGGTGTCTCCCGCAGGTCCAGGATGGCCCAGCGCATGGTCTGGCTCGGGCTCCAGGATGTGTCCGCTGCCATAGAGAACCTGATGCTGGCGGCACATGCCCTGGGCTTGGGCACATGCTGGATTGGGGATTTCGATGAGGTTGTGGTGCGGGAGGCCTTCAAGATCCCTGCCGACCGCATGCCTGTGGCCGTGATAGCCCTGGGGTGGCCGGATGGGACCCCCAAGGCCCCAAAGAGGAAACCCGTTGAGGACATCCTGGTGTGGGAATCATATCCCACACCCGCCGGGGGCTGAGCGGTCTCCCCCGGCGGGTCCAGGGGTCACACCAGGCTCCTTGCCAGGAGCATCACCAGATCGTCCAGGAACTCCACGAAGGCATCCTCATCGTTCATCACCAGGTACTTCTTCTCCTCTATGAGGGCCCTGGCTTCCGTGAGGGTGCCGTCGTCAACGCCCTGTCGCTCCAGGATGTCAATGAGACGGCTGCTGGCGTCCACCAGCCTGAAGGGCCCATACATTGGGGGCTCCCCCACGAGGTTCCGCGCGCTGGTGGCCATGTAACACAGGAGCTTGTGAGCCTCCCCCCTCAGGTCCGCACTACTCATGGCTTGATCCCTCCTGCCTCCATCTTTCGTTGTGGCTCAGGTCCTCCAAGGGCGGCCTTATGCCCTGGCCCAGGTTGCCCTGGGGGTAGCCCAAGGCCACCAGGAGTTCCGGAACCACATGCTCCGGGCACCCCAGGAGTGAGCCTACCGCCTTGGCGTGAAAGGAGCGAACCACGCATGCGCCGATTCCCAGGGCGTGGGCAGCCAGGAGAAGGTTCTGGGCGGACATGGATACATCCATGATGGAGTAGATGTAGCCGTTGGAACTGGCCCTCTTCTCCGCCTTTGCCCTGTCGGAACACAGCACTATCACCGCTACCGGCCCTCCGAACATGCCGGGGGAGAGGGCCTTGATGGCCTCCACGATCTTAGGCTCGGTGACGGTTACGAAGTGCCTGGGGTTGATGTTGCCGGCGCTGGGGGCCCAGTGCGCGGCCTTCACCAGTCTCTCCAGGTCTCCCACAGGTATTGGCCTGCCCTGGTAGCTCCTGACACTCCTTCGCTCCATAATGGCCTCGAACAGGTCCAACTGGAATCCCTCCGTTCTCTTTCTCTTTATGGAAAAGCGGCTGCGCCTGGGGTGTCCCCCAGCGGGCTAGGGAACCCCATTCTACAGGCGCCCGGGGATCCCCTACAGGCTTAGACAGTGACAGTGATTTTGTACCGGCGGCCTGCCGAGGCCAGCAAAAACGGCCCAAGTGCTTGGTGGAAGCCTCTTACGGGGGATGTGATGCTGGCATCTCCCCGAAACCCAAGGGCATACCCGGGCACAGGGGTACCCATCCTTACCTGCGAGAATCCTGAGACAAGCCAAAATCCTGGCGCCCCTGTTGTCCCTCTAGGACAGCCACGGGCTGCCACCTGGAGCCCATAGCCTAGTCACGGCAGGGTGCTTTGCCCTGCCTCGCACTCCACAGGGAGGAATCGTACCGGTACTGATGGAAGACAGATATGCAATCCAGTTCACACTTGTCAGGAGGCGACAGTCGCTTGGAACTGCACAGGACTGGCAGTATTTCCTTTCGGGGGCTCTCGGTCCAGGAGGTCATGAGGCTAGCCGGCGAGGCTTGTAAGTGCGGTGTGGCGTACTTCCCCCCAGGTTCCGCCATACCTGAGAACGGCTACACCAGCCACGATGCGGATGAGGTTTCCTTCATTATCGAAGGCAGCCTCAGGGTGGAATCCGGGGGGGAGACCTTCCAGGCGGGTCCGGGGGACATGTGCCACATTCCCAGGGGTGAGGACCACAGGTCCGCGAACCTGGGCCATGAGCCCTGCAGGCTTGCCTGGTTCCTCCTAGACCTGTAGTCTTTCCAGGGAGGCCCCGAAATGCACCACATCACTGTTAGACAGGCGCTGGAGCTCCCGGAGCTGCAGCACCTGGAGGTCTTGGCAGGCGAGAGCGGTCTTGACCGCGTCCTGAGGAACGTTACTGTCATCGAGGTGCCGGACCCGGTCTACTGGGTGAAAGAGGGAGACCTGCTCCTTACCACCTTCTACGGCCTAAGGGGTGACAGTTCTGGCCAGGTCTCCCTTGCGCGCCGGGTTGCTGAGATGATGGCTGCGGGGATATGTTTTCACCCTGGGACGGAGACTCGCCTGGCTCCTGAGCTCCGGTCCGCCGCGGATGAAATGGGGCTCCCCCTATTGAGGATGCCCAAGGACATGCCCTACGCCACGGTGATTTCGGCTGTGTTGCAGGCCATCCTTAACCGCCAGGCCTACCTCCTGGGCCGCTCCACCGAGATCAATTCGATGCTTACCAAGGCAATTCTCAACGGGGCCGAGACTGCCGAGATCGTCTCCGCCCTGGCACGCCTGGTCAAAAGCCCGGTGGCCCTCCTGGATTCCTCATTGAACCTTGTCGCTGGGGACCCCTACTCAGAGGTGGGGCGCGAATTCCTTGCCCAGGGGGTTCCCAAGCTGCTGGACCTGGACATCTTTCGCCCGGGCGGCATGCCCGGGGAATCCCTGCTCTTCGTGGAACTGCCGGTCAAGGGCAGGCTGGTACGAGTCGGAGTCCAGGCTGTGATGATCAGGTCATCGGTCTACGGTTATGTCACGGTATGGGAGGTCCTGAAGCACTTCGACGATGTTGACGGCTACGCGATAGCCCATGCCTCGACCGCGTTGGCTCTGGACTTTATACGCAGGCTGACAATTGACGAGCAGAGACAAAGGCTGGCTAATGAGCTCTGCGATAGGATTCTTGCAGGTGATCCGGGGCAGGACGAGTCCCTGGAGAAGCGAGGAGAGGTCTTGGGCTTGAATGTCCGGGCCTTCAACGTGGTTATAGCCGTGGAGGTGAGCACTAGCGACCAGGCCCGTCATGAGGACCCAGCTACGGGGTGGATGGGGGATGCGCCAGGCCTCCTGGCGGAGATCAGGAGGGTAGCCGGGGAGCACTACCCAGGGTGCCTGGTGGCTGGGGAGGATAAAAGGGTCACGCTGGTGGTGGCTGCTGGGTCCGGCCCAGACCGGAAGGCTGAGGTACTGGGCTTTGCCCGCCGCGTGAAGGAGGCGTGCCAGAGGCACATGGGGAAGGCTTGCATACGTGTGGGAGTGGGGGGCTTCGCCCGGTGCCCCGGCGAGCTGCACAACAGCCACCGGGAGGCCAAAGCCAGCCTGGAAATGGCTCTCAGCCTTGGAGAGGGCGCGGGGGTAGCAAGCTTTGAGGACCTGGGAGTCTACCGGCTCCTGTGGAACATCCCTCGTACCATCCAGTTGACCCGTTACCTGGAGGCGGTCCTGCCCCTGGCAGGCCAGGGTGACGAGGTGCTCCTGGAGACGCTCGAGGCCTATCTGGAGTGCAACAAGAGCGTGCTCAAGGCATCAAAACGCCTTTACGTCCACCCTAACACCGTGAAGTATCGCATACAGAAGGCCAGGGATACCTGGGGACTTCACATCACCGAGGACAAGGCCTGCGCCGATACCCTGCTGGCCATAAAGATCAGGCGCCTTCTAAAGACCAACCCCTCCTAACAGGCCATCAAACGCCATAATATGTCTGTCTATTGCCAATTGTCGAGTACCGCCAAGGATCGGCACTTTTATTGTCCCCAGGAGATAAAGGATTAGCTCTCTCTCGACCGAACTTTACCAGGATAAAGGACTCCTTAGCAGGGAAGGGTCCGGAGGGTCCCAGACGCCGTGGAACACAGGATTGACTCCTAGCAATAAGAAGGGAGTGGTGCCTTCGAGTGTGGCTTCTCCAGGGGATGAGGGGGTTAGACACCTTGTATGATTGGAACCTACCCTAAAAGAAACGGGGGTGCTTATCTTGTCCCACAGTCGCAGGATTGCCTGGCTCCTTACCTTCCTGTTGATCGTCGCGGCCCCTTTGGGTTGCGGTGCCCCGAGCACGGAGGCCCCGCCCAGTGAGGATGGCGAGCCCGTCGACGAGGAGACCTACCTGAGAGTCAGCTTCTCGTGGCCATGCCACATTGACCCCGCGGTGGGATCGGATTACGCCAGTTCCACCGCCATCACCAACCTGTATGATACGCTTGTCTATCCCACCGCCGACGGGGATCTGGTGCCTCACCTGGCGGAGGACTGGGAGATTTCCGATGACAACCTGACCTACACCTTCTACATCAGGAAAGGTGTGAAGTTCCACGACGGTTCTGAGCTCACGGCCCAGGATGTGAAGTTCAGCTTCGACAGGCTCCAGGCCATCGGCGAGGGCTATGCCTACATCTTCAAGGGCAGGGTTGATTCAGTGGAGGTCAAGGACACGCATACAGTTGAGTTCAAACTGGCCAAGCCCTTTGGACCCCTGCTAACCACCCTTACCAGGCTCTACATCGTCAACGAGGACCTGGTTATGGCAAACAAGAAGGATGGACCCTACGGGGAGTTTGGGGACTACGGCAAGGAATTCCTGAACACAAATGACGCTGGCACCGGCGCCTACACCGTCAAGGAGTTCGACGTAGGAACGTTCCTCCTCATGGCGAAGTTCGACGACTACTTCGAGTTCCTGGATCCTTTGGCACCCGACTACTTCGAGATGATCGGCACCACCGAGGCGGTAACCGTCAAGACCCGGATGATGCAGAGGGACCTGGAGATCTCCGACCAGTGGCAGACCCTGGAGGCCTTCAATGCCCTGGCCCAGATCGATGGTGTAGAGGTCGCCAAGTGGCCTGACGCCAGCATGCTCTACCTCATGCTCAACACCAAGAAGCCTCCCATGGACGACATCCATGTGAGGAAGGCCTTGGCGTGGGCCTTCAACTACGATGCTGTGGTCAACAGCATCTTCCCAGGCACAGAGTACGCCAGGGGTCCCGTGTCCAGCGTGCTTCCTGGGTGGAACCCCGATGTGTCGAGGTACTCCTTTGACCTGGACAAGGCCAAGGCCGCGCTGGAGCAGTCCAAGTACTACGGGGAACTGGACAAGTACCCGATAGAGTACGCGTGGACGGCTGAGGTGCCTGACCTTGAGAAGATCGCCCTGATGGTGCAGGCCGATTGCCAGAAGATCGGTCTCAAGGTGGATATCGTCAAGACCCCGTGGATGTCCATGATCGACAGGGCTGCGAGCCAGGAGACAACACCTCACATAGCCAGCATCTGGGTGGCGCCCCACTACGCCGAGGCTGGGTCCGTGCTGGAGGCCAAGTATCACTCCGCAAACACTGGCAGCTGGGAGCAGACCGAGTGGCTGTTGGACCCGGAGATAGACGAGATGATAGAGACCGCAATGAGGACCGTTGACATCGACGAGAGGATGGGGATATACAGGGATATCCAGGAAAAGATCGTAGAACTCTCACCCAGTGTATTCGTCTACGATAACATGGAGCGCCACGCGTACCAGTCAGCGTACGTTGAGTGGCCCCAGATAAAGGCCCCCATACCGGTGATGGGGTACAACTTCGACGCGCGTTTCATTCGCGTGGACCCGGTCAAGCGGGCCCAGTTGATGGGCAGCTAGATGTCTCACGGAGGGCGGGTTGCACGGCCTCCCGCCCTCCTTCCCCTCAAGGTTTAGGCGAAACTGCGCGGAATGAGGTCTTGGGATGAAACTTCAAACCTTCATAGCAAGGCGCCTTATGCTCTCCATCGGAGTACTCTTGGGCCTGTCGATCCTGATATTCATCATCGCCCGGGTGGTCCCGGGGGACCCCGTGCGGCTGGCCCTGGGCGCCAGGGCCCCCCAGGAGGTGGTACAGAAGGTCTCCCGGGAGATGCACCTGGATAAACCCCTTTACATGCAGTATGGGATCTGGCTCGAGAGCGTTCTCAAGGGAGACTTCGGGATGTCCCTCTACACCAGGAGGAGTGTAGGCCACGACATCAGGGCCTTTCTGCCGGCCACCTTCGAGCTGGCCATCTACGCGGGGGCCATCATGACGGTGTTCGGAATACTCCTTGGCACGCTGTCTGTCCAGAAGCGAAATAGCTGGGTTGACAACATAGTCAGGATCATATCCTACCTGGGAGTGGTGACGCCAGCCTTCGTGTTTGCCGTGATCTTCGTGCTTTTGTTCGGGTACCTCCTGGACGTGTTCCCCATTTCCGGGCGCCTGGCTGCAGGGATCAAGCCCCCTCCGGTAATCACGGGGATGATCACCATCGACAGCCTGATCACAGGCAACTTCCGGGCTTTCTTCAGCGCGTTGACTCACCTGTTGCTCCCAGCGCTCAGCCTCTCCATGGCGGGCCTTTCCCAGCAGGCAAGGATCGCCCGCTCCAGCATGAGCGACAACCTGCAGAAGGACTACATCCTGGCGCACAGGGCCTATGGGATCCCGGAACGCCGCATCATGTTCAAGTACCTTCTGAAACCGTCGCTCATACCCACTGTCTCCATACTGGGCCTGGACTTCGCGGCCCTCTTGAGCAACGCATTCTTAGTGGAGATGGTATTCAACTGGCCGGGACTCTCCCGCTACGGCGTGGCGGCCATTCTGAGGAAAGACCTTAATGCCGTAGCCGCGGTGGTCATGATCCTTGGTATCACCTTTGTCACTGTTAACATCATCGTGGACATTGCCGTGGCCTACCTGGATCCTCGTATCAGGTTGAGGAGGGATCGCACTTGTGCCCTGTAGAGATGTCCAAGGCTTGGGGTGATGACTGGTGGTACGCCCAGAAAGACAGCTTCCACAGGGCATGGTACAAGTTCTCCCGTAACTACCTGTCCATCCTAGGTCTCTCCATAGTGGTGGCGGTCATCCTCCTTGCGATCTTCGCTCCCTGGCTGACCCCTTACCCGGAGCACAGGGGTGCCTACGTGGACTTCGCCAATACCATGCAGTCGCCCAGCGCCGCCCACTGGCTGGGCACTGACGCGGTGGGTCGCGACATACTGACCCGCATCATCTTCGGGTTCAGGTTCTCCCTGATCATGGGCTTCGTGGTCATCGGCCTGGCTGCTCCCCCGGGGATCGTGGCGGGGCTGGTGGCCGGGTACTTCAGGGATACCTGGGTGGATACAGTGATCATGAGGATCACCGATGTCTTTCTCTCGGTGCCCCCGCTGATCCTGGCCATGGCCATCACTGCGGTGCTGCCGCCGAATGTGTTCTACTCAATGGTGGCGGTCACCCTTATGTGGTGGCCGTGGTACGCGCGGCTCATATACGGGATCGCATCGTCTTTGCAGAATGAGTTCTTCGTGCAGGCGGCTCAGGTCACGGGAGCCAGCAGGATGCACATCCTGTTCCGGGAGATCCTCCCGAACTGTGTCTCCGCCATCTTCACCAAGATGACCCTGGATCTGGGGTTCGTGATCATCATCGCGTCCAGCCTCAGCTTCGTCGGATTGGGGGCCCAGCCGCCCACCCCTGACCTTGGTACCATGGTGGCTGACGGTGCCAAGTACATGCCGGACCAGTGGTGGATGACGGTGTTCCCCGCTCTGGCCATCGTCATCATCGTTCTGGGCTTCAACCTCCTGGGTGACGGGCTCAGAGACATGCTGGCCGTGGAGGAGGTCTAGCATGACGGAGAAGATCCTGGAAGTCAAGGACCTCTCGGTGAGCTACCGGTCATATGAAGGCCAGCTCAAGGTGTTGGACGGTATGAGCCTGGAGGTGCGCCGTGGGGAAAGGGTGGGCCTGGTCGGGGAGACCGGTTGCGGCAAGACCACCACCATGCGCTCGATCCTGGGGATACTGCCGAGCCCCGCAGGGCGTGTTAATTCTGGAGGGATCATCTTCAAGGGACAAGACCTCCTGAAGGCTGGAGAGAAGGAGTTGCACCGGATCAGGGGGGTTGAGGCCACGGCTATCTTCCAGAACCCCTCTGCCGCTCTTAACCCCGTTTTTACCATCGGGCAGCAGATGGAGGATGTCATCCGGCACCATGCGGTAAGGAAGGTGGGGCGACGCCTGCCCGCCCGGGAGGTCAGGGAACGCGCCATCCGGGCCTTGAGGGAGGCAGCCCTGCCTGACCCCGATAGGCTGTTGCATAACTACCCGGTCCAGCTTAGTGGTGGCATGAAGCAAAGGGTGTGCATAGCCCTTGCCTTGGTGTCCGACGCGGACCTCCTCATAGCCGATGAACCTGGGACCGCCCTGGACGTGACCATTCAGGACCAGATACTCCGCCTCCTCATCGAGTCTGTGATGAAGAGGAACACCGCCACCCTCTACATAGAGCACTCTCTTGGGGTAATCAGGGAGTGGATGGACAGGGTGTACGTGATGTACGCAGGCCGGGCTGTAGAGGTGGCCAGGACTAAGGATCTCTTCCGGAACCCCCTTCACCCGTACACTCTCGGGCTGCTGCAGGCGGTACCCAAGCTCACCGGGGGCGGCATAGCCCAAGGCATACCGGGGAGGGTCCCCGAGTATGTGAATCCACCCACAGGATGCCGCTTCCATCCCAGGTGCGATGGAAGGATGGATGTGTGCGCCAAGGAGAAGCCACCCTTCTTCGAGGTGGGGGAGGAACACAAAGTAGCCTGCTATAGGAGTGCTTAAATTGGGAGAGCAGATACTCAGGATCGAGGAACTCAAGAAGTACTTCTTCACCGCTCAGGGTACGGTTAAGGCCGTGGATGGGGTGAGCATCGGCCTGGACGAGGGTGAGACCCTTGGCTTGGTAGGGGAGTCCGGGTCTGGCAAGAGCACTGTGGCCTACACTGTGGTGGGGATATACAGCGCCACCGGGGGCCGGATACTCTTCCGCGGCCGCGATATATCGGGAGGGGGCCGTCGCCCCAAGTCCCTGAAGAAGGGGATCCAGATAGTCTTCCAGGACCCCGGCACTTCCCTGAACCCAAGGCAGACCATCCGGCAGATCCTGGGGATGCCCCTTGGGGTCCACGGCATAGTGCCTCCAAGCGAGGTGACCCAAAAGGTCAGGGAACTCCTGGAGCGGGTCCAGCTCCCGGCGAGTTTCATTCACAAGCACCCGCTGGAGCTGGGGGAAGGGGAGAAGCAGTCTGTGGCAGTGGCCAGGGCCCTGGCGGTGAACCCCTCCCTCATTGTCCTGGACGAACCCACGTCAGCCCTGGATGTTTCCCAGCAGGCCAAGGTCATCAACCTGCTCCTTGAGCTGCAGAAGACCTACAACTTCTCGTACCTGTTCATCACCCATGACCTCAGCGTCATGCGGAATGTGGCCACCCGCATCGCCATAATGTACCTGGGCAGGATCGTAGAGGTTTCTTTAGCCTCGGAGTTCTTTCACAGGCCCTTGCACCCCTACACGAAGATGCTTATATCCTCCGTTCCCGTGGTATCTGAAGAAGAAGAGAGGCTCAGGCCCACCAAGATCATGTCCCGGGGTGAGATCCCAAGTCCCGTCAATGTTCCCCCGGGGTGCGGCTTCCACCCGCGGTGCCCTGACCGGATGGAACTATGCGCCCAGTCAAGGCCGGACCTGGTCATGGTGGAAATGGGGCACCAGGTTGCGTGCCACAAGTACGAGCCCTGCCAGGTAGATGGCGGGACGGGGGAGCCTAGAGAGGCCGAGGGGACACCTGTTGCCAAGGGGGAGAGTGAATGAGCTACAGAATTGCAGTAGACATCGGTGGAACCTTCACCGACCTGGTATACCTGGACGAGAGGACCGGGAATGTCCGGGAAGAGAAGGCCCACACCACTCCGGCTGACTTCGGCCTGGGGGTGCTCAATGTCCTGGAAAAGGCTGGGCTGCCCCTGGATGAAGCCAGCTACTTCACTCACGGCACGACAATAGTCATCAATGCCCTCACGGAGAGGAAGGGGGCCAAGGCCGCCCTGATAACCACCAAGGGCTTCAGGGACGTGCTGGAGATCGGGCGGGCGAACCGCCCTGACATCTACAACCTCTACTACAGGAAGCCGGTACCCTTTGTCCGGCGCGCCCTCCGCTTTGAGGTCGACGAGCGGGTGAACGCCAGGGGCAAGATGCTGAGGCCCCTGCCCGAGGCGGAGGTCGCAAGTATCGCCAAGAGGTGCCGGGATGCCGGGGTGGAGGCCATCGCTGTGTGCTTCCTTCACTCCTATGCTAATCCCGGGAATGAGAAGAGGTGCGAGGAGATCCTGAGGGAACACCTGCCGGGCATCGCCGTCACCACCTCCTCCAGCCTCATCAAGGAGTGGCGCGAGTACGAGCGCACCAGCACCGCGGTGCTGAATGCCTACGTCCAGCCGGCAGCCAAGCGCTACCTGGATACCCTGGACACCCGCCTGCGGGAGAAGAGCCTGGGGGTGGCGCCCCACGCCATGCAGTCCAACGGCGGCACAGCCTCCTTCCCCAGGGCCAAAGAGACCCCCATCAACCTCGTGGAGTCAGGCCCTGTGGGGGGCGTCATAGGCGCGACAGCCCTCGGGGAGATCCTGGGTGAGGAGAACATAATATCCCTGGACAGCGGCGGCACCACGGCTAAGGCCTCCCTCATCCACAAGGGTGAGGTGAGGGTGACCACCGACTACAAGATCGAGTGGACACCAGCCTTTGCGGGCTATCCCATCAAGGTGCCCGTGGTGGACGTCGTGGAAATAGGGGCGGGCGGGGGCAGCATTGCCTGGATCGATGAGGTTGGAGCCCTTAAGGTGGGTCCCAGGAGCGCCGGAGCCGACCCTGGGCCAGCCTGCTACGGCCGGGGAGGCACGGATCCCACTGTTACCGACGCCAATGTGGTGGCCGGGAGGATCGACCCCCAGCGGTTCCTGGGTGGAGAGTTTCCCCTGGACGCCCAGAAGGCGAGGGATGCTATTGCCACCATAGCCCGGCACTTCGACATAACCCTGGAGGATGCTGCCCTGGGCGTCATACGCCTGGCAAATGCCAACATGATGACGGCCATCAAGCTGGTGTCCCTGCGCCGGGGTTATGACCCCAGGGAGTTCGCCATGGTGGCCATGGGGGGTAGCGGGCCTGTTCACGCTGCGGCCCTTGCCAGGGAACTGCAGATCAAGAAGACAATCATACCTCGGATACCCGCCACCTTCTCCGCCTGGGGGATGCTTCTCACCGACCTCAGGCAGGACTTGATAGAGACCAGGATCCTCCCTATGGAGCACGCTGCCATTGATGATATCAATAGCATCTTCAAGGCCATGGAGCAGGAGGCTGCCGAGGTCCTGAGGGGCCAGGGTGTGTCCGAGGATCGCATAGTGTTCCGCAGGTATGGTGACGTCAGGTACCTGGGACAGGAACATGCCGTGAAGACGCCGGTACCCGGCACGCTCAGGGGCCCCGCTGACCTGGACGCCGCCAGGGCATCCTTTGATGACCTTCATGAGCTGCACTACACCTTCAAGCTGGACGGCGCCCCTGCCGAGTTCGTCAACTTCCACCTCACGGCCCTGGGCACCGTTCCCAAGCCCCAGCTGGCCCGCATGGCTCCGGCAGGGAGACTGGACCAGGCCACCCGGGGTAAGAGGCTCGTGGACTTTGACGATTGCGGCCGTCTTGAGACTATGGTGTACGACCGGAACCTCTTGGGTCCAGGACACTCTCTGGAAGGGCCCGCCGTGGTGGAAGAGGGGGCTTCCGTTACTGTTGTGTTCCCCGGTCAAGCGCTGGAGGTTGACGACTACGGCGACCTAGTCCTCACCACGGGGGTGTGAAAATGGCCAAGGTTGACCCATTTACAAGTGAGATAGTGGCCCAGTCACTGATATCGGCCTCGGAAGAGATGTTCGTCGCCTGGGGCAGGACCAGCCAGAGCACCATCATCTACGAGGTCATGGACTGTGCCTGCGGCCTTACGGATGCCAAGGGACAACTCATAGGGCAGGCCAGCGGTGTCACGGGGTTCCTGGCCACCCTGACATACTCGGTCATATCGGCGCTGGCCAAGTTCGGGGTTGAGGGGCTCAAGCCAGGGGACATCATACTCACCAATGACCCCTACACAGGGAGCGGGACTCACCTTTGCGATGTTTCCGCGGTGATGCCCATCTTCGCAGGTGGCGAACTGGTGGCCTTTGCCGCGAACAAGGGGCACTGGAACGAGATCGGGGGTATGGCCCTGGGGAGCTGGACCACGGACTCCACGGAGATCTACCAGGAAGGGCTGCAGTTCCCCATCATAAAGGCATACGAGGAGGGCCGCCTGAACGAGGCTGTCCGGGACATGATAGCGGCGAACTGCCGCACCCCCAGCATGACCGTTGGGGACCTGTACGCGCAGTGCGCGTCCCTTCGCACGGGGGAGCGCCGTGTGGTGGAGCTGTGCAAGAAGTATGGGAAAGACACAGTGCTGGCCAGCGTGAACCTGATCCTTGACCAGGGCGAGCAGCTGGCCCGGCAGGAACTGGCCCGGCTGCCTAAGGGTACCTTTGTCGTGGAGGACTTCTTCGACACCATGGCCAGGGGGATCGATCACATACCCGCCAGGTGTGAGGTGACCATCACCGATGAGGACTTCACGATTGATCTCACGGGCTCCGGTGGCCAGGTGGCTGCACCTGTCAACTGTGCCCGGGTGGGGGCCCTGGCGGCGGCCAGGGTGGCCTACCACGCCATCATGAACCCCAAGGCCCACCCCAACGAGGGTTTCTACCGCCCCCTCAAGTTCGTGGCTCCGGAGGGCACGGTGTTCACGGCTACACGGCCTGCCCCGGTGTCCTGTCACTGGGAGCCCATCGGGTTCGTTTCGGACCTGGTGTTCAAGGCCTTAGCCCCGGTTCTCCCCGAGAGGATTACCGCAGGGCACTTCCTGAGCATCCTCGGTACGATTCTAGGAGGCATCGGCGACTCCACTGGTGAGCCCTTTGTGCTGTGTGAGCCCCAGGCAGGGGGTTGGGGGGCAGGAATAGACCGTGACGGCCAGAACGGCCTGGTGTCCATCGTCGACGGTGAGACCTTTGTCATCCCTGTGGAGGTGGCTGAGACCAAGTATCCCATCATGGTGGAGCAGTATGCGTTACTCCCCAAGTCAGGGGCAGGTAAGTTCCGGGGCGGGTACGGGTTGGTCAGGGACTACCGCCTCTTGAACAGCCGTGGCGAGCTCACCACAATAGTGAGCCGGGTAGACTTCCCACCCTGGGGGGTTGACGGCGGAGGCGCGGGAACCGGAAACGGCGTGGAGATCTACAGGCATGGAGAAGAGGAACCCTACACAGGGTCCACCTTCGCTCGCTATCCCATCAATAAGGGGGACCTGGTGAGACTCATCACTGGCGGGGGCGGCGGCTACGGTAATCCCCTCGAACGCGACCAGGAGATGGTCAAGGCCGATGTGGAGGACGGCTATATCAGCGTGGAAGAGGCCAGGGATGTCTATGGAGTGGTCCTCGGCGCGGACGGGTCCGTGGACCGGGCGGCCACACAGGATGCCAGGCAGAAGGCGGCCATGACCAGCAAGGCCTGATGCCTTTCCCGAGAGGGGACAGTAGCGTGAGGGATTTCCGGGTCAAGAGGGTCCAGGCCTGGATGGCCAGGGAGGACCTGGACGCGGTGTTTGTCAAAGGCCCTGAGAACATGAGGTACCTCACGGCCTTCCCTCGGAGATCCTACGAAAGGCTCTCCGGTGTCATCCTACCCCGAGGTTACCCTCCCTTCCTCTTTGTGCCTGAGCTGGACCTCGCCAGGGCACAGGCGGTGGTCCCAGTGGAGAGGATCATCACTTGCAGGGACGGGGAGGACCCCTTCGAGGGGCTGGCCCGGGGCCTAGGCATGCTGGGGGTAAGGGGGAAAGCCCGGCTGGGGGTGGAGGTGGACTGCCTGAGCCTCATGGAGGCGCAAAACCTTGAGAGTGTGATGCCTGGCGTCAGATTCGTGGATACCAGCGTGTTCTTCAGTGAGATGAGAACAGTGAAGGAACCCGAGGAGGTTTCCGCAATCGAACGGGCGGTGCAAATTGCCCAGGCGGCTTTGGACTCGTCCCTCGAGTTCCTCAAGGAGCACCAGCGGACGGAATTGGAGGTGGCCCTCCACGCCCACAGGGTCATGATGGAGGCCGGGGCTGAAGGCGCCGCCTTTGATGTGAGGGTGCTCTCAGGACCCCGGACGGCGCTCGTGTACGGGGAGTCTAGCCGGAGGGTCATCGGGGAGGGCGACATCGTCATGATGGACCTGGGTGCCGTGTATGAGGGGTACTGCTCCGACATGACCAGGACCTTCGTCATGGGCATGCCCTCCCACTACTACCTGGACATCTACGAGACCGTGCTCCAGGCCGAGGAGGAGGCCCTCAAGCACATAGGACCAGGGGTGCCCTGTTCTGAGGTGGACAGCGTGGCCAGGGCTGTTGTGTCTGCCCGGGGGTACAGCGCCAACTTCATCCACCGCACAGGGCACGGCATCGGGCTCCGGCTGCACGAGAAGCCCTCCCTTGCCCCCCAGGAGTCCATGCGCTTGGCTGAAGGCATGGTGCTGGCCATCGAGCCCGGGGTATACATCCCGGGCATGGGAGGGGTCAGGATCGAGGATGTGGCCCTGGTGACCCAGGACGGGTGCAGGCTGCTCTCTACCTACCAGCGTGACCCATATAACTGGCAATTAGGAGGTGTACTCGATGGCAAGGCGGATACTCTGGATCAATCCGGTGGGGACATCGCTGTTCGATGCCCCGATCAAGGAGATCTTTGACCAGGAGAAGATGGCGGATACCACGGTGGATGTGGTGTCTCTGCAAAAGGGCCCCCAGCACCTGGAGTACCACTACTACGAAGCCCTTGTAATGGTGGATACGCTCCATGCGGTGAAGAGGGCTGAGAAGGACGGCTATGATGCCGCTGTCATTGGCTGCTTCTACGACCCTGGGCTGAGAGAGGCCCGGGAGATCACTGATAGGATGGTTGTGACGGCCCCCGCCGAGGCTTGCATGCACATCGCTACTACCCTGGGGGATAAGTTCTCAGTGATAGTCGGGCGCACAAAGTGGGTGCCAGCCATGAAGGAGAACGTGTACAAGTACGGTTTCAAGGACCGGCTGGCCTCCTTCAAACCCGTTGGCCTTGGGGTCCACGACTTCCACAGGGACGAGAACGAGACCAGGCGCCGCCTCATGGCCGCCGCCGAGGAGGCCGTGGAAAAGGACAAGGCGGAGGTCATCATACTCGGGTGCACAATCCAGTTCGGCTTCTATAAGGAGCTCCAGGCACACGTAGGGGTGCCTGTGATCGATGCCATCCTGGCTCCGCTCAAGTATGCCGAGTTCCTGGTGGAGCTGGGCCAGCGCTTTTCCTGGCTGCATTCAAAGAAGTATGGGTACGAGACCCCTCCCAAGGAAGAGTTGGCTGCCTGGGGGCTGGGCGGGCAGTACGGCTTCGGAGACCTCTGGGACTAACCTCTGTGCCCTCTTAGCAGCGTTTGAGAAGGAGGTTGAAGCGAGTTGAAGGATCTCCGAGTGGGCTTTGACGTAGGTGGCACCTTTACCGATGGGGTGGTGGTGCGCGGCAGTGATGTGGTGGCGAAGACCAAGACGCTGACCACCGAGGACGTCACCACCGGCATAATCAACGCCCTGGAGAAGCTCCTGAGCGACCCCGGGGTGGATGCCAGGAGTATAGGCATGGTGTCCCTGGGCACCACGCATACCACCAATGCCATCATTGAGCGGCGCGGCCTCAACAATGTGGGTGTATTCAGGCTAGCACTCCCGGCTACCACTGCAATCCCGCCCCTTACCGGGTGGCCCGAGGATCTGAAGAACGCCATCGGCGGTATCCAGAATGTCCACCTGATCCACGGCGGTTCTGAGTATGACGGCCGGGACATAGTACCCCTGGACGAGAAGGCGGTGGCTGGAGCCTGCCGCGCCATGAAGGGCCGGATTGACTCGGTGGCCATAACCGGGGTTTTTTCCCCAATGAAGCCCGACCACGAGGAGCGGGTGGCCGCCATAGTCCAGGAGGAGCTGGGGGACGAGGTTCACGTGAGCATGTCCCACAGGATCGCCTCCATTTCCATCCTGGAGAGGGAGAACTCCACCATCCTCAACGCCTCGGTCATCACCTGCATGCGCCGGGCGGTGGGCGCGGTGAGGGCGGCCATGAAGGAGAAGTCCGTGGATGCCCCGCTTTTCATAGTGCAGAACGACGGAAGTGTCATGACGGCGGACTACGCCGTGGACTATCCCATCTTCACAGTGGCTTCAGGTCCAGCGGCCAGCGTCCGGGGGGCGGTATTCCTCTCGGGCATCGAGGACGGCGCTGTGGTGGATGTGGGTGGCACCTCCACTGATGTGGCCTACATCGTGAAGGGGTTTCCCCGGGAGAGCTCAATCACCGTGAACATTGGTGGTGTCAAGACAAACATTCGTTGTCCTGACCTTCTTTCCATTGCCCTGGGTGGCGGGACTATCGTGAAGACCAAGGGCGGCAAGGTTACGGGCCTCGGCCCTGAGAGTGTAGGCTACAACCTGGTGAGGATGGGCAAGTCCTACGGGGGCCCCCTCCTCACTGTTCACGATGTCGCCGTGGGTACCGGGAGGCTCGCCTCGAAGCTGGATATCTTCGACACCGACTACGTCACGCATCCTGACAAGGTGAAGGCGGTTCCCAGGGAGGTCATGGAGGAGGCACGCCTCCAGGTGAAGGAGACGGTGGAGACTGCCATAGACCAGATGAAAACGGCTGCGGGCAAGGTCCCTGCCATATTCATTGGCGGCGGCGCCCTGGTCGTGCCCGTGGACCTGGACGGTGTGACCGAGGTTCTGACGCCCCTGCACTTCGAGGTTGGCGGGGCAATCGGCACCACCATTGCGGAGATAGGCGCCTATGCCGAGGGTGTAGTGGACCTTGAGACGGAGAACCGGGACGAGGCCATTGACTTCGTCACGGAGAAGGCCAAGGACAACGCCGAGAGCGCTGGCGCCCTCCGGGAGAGCGTCACGGTGGTGGATATCGAGGAGGTTCCCTTTGCCTACATGCCGGGCAAGCGCGAGAAGATAAGGATCCGCGTGAAGGGCAAGGCCCGGATCTAGGCTCAGGGGCTGCCTACAAGGAGGTTAACGCATGGACGCTCTGGATATGGTCAAGCAGTGGGGCGCTAAGAACTACAAGATTATCGACAAGAAGGCCATTGCCGAGATCACCCTGGGGGCCTCCATCCTGGCCACGGGCGGGGGAGGGGATCCGGAGATAGGGCTTCTCTGGGCCTACAAGGTGCTGGACGAAGGCAAGAAGATGGTCATGGTTGACCCCATGGATGTGCCCGATGACATCTTGGTGGCGAGCCCGGCCTGCCTGGGGGCAGCCCTGGTGTTGACGGAGAAGCCTCCCAGGAGCGACGTGATCAACGTGGCTATCGATCGCCTGGAACGCTACATGGGGCAGAAGCTGGAGGGGACCGTGCCCGTGGAGTGTGGAGGGGTCAACTCCCCGGTGGCCTATGCCGCCGCAGCCGAGCTTGGTGTTCCCGTGCTGGATGTTGACGGCATGAACCGGGCCTTCCCAGAGCTGCAAATGACCTCGTGGGTCACCTTCGGGGTGCATGCTTCCCCGGCGGTGTCCGCAGATGACCGTCACAATGTCACGGTGATAGACACGGGACCTGATGATCACCTGGCGGAGACCATTTGCCGCAGGGTGGCCATGGCTTACGGCGGGATCTCTTGGATCGCCTCATATCCCATGACAGGGAAGCAGGCTAAGGAAAGTTCCATACTGAACTCCCAGAGCATCGCCTGGGAGGTGGGCAAGGCAGTGAGCAGGGCCCGGGAGAAGCACCTGCCGCCCATCGATGAGATCCTCAAGGCCCTCAAGGAAGCCAGGGACGTGGAAGGCTATTCGGTCTTCCGGGGCAAGATCGTGGACATAAACCGGGAGTTCGGCGGGGAGAGCACCAAGGGCTTCACCATGGGACGGATCACCATGGATGGCATAGATGACCACAAGGGGAGCATCGCGGAACTGGACTTCCAGAACGAGTGGCTGAACCTGCGGGTGGACGGGCGCATCATGTGCCTCCCGCCGGATCTCATCGCCATACTGGATACCGAGACCGGTGAGCCCATCAGGACCGACATCATGAAGTATGGGTACCGGGGGACCATCCTGCTCCTGCCAGCCCACGAGAGGATGCGCACGGAGTTCGGCATAACGAAGCTCTTCGGTCCCAGGTGTTTCGGATATGACATGGACTACGTTCCCGTGGAAGAACTGGTGAAGTGACAAAGGGGGGCCTTGAATGTCAGTGAAGGATCTGGTTAGCCGGGAACCCGGGCTCAAGGGCCTTCTCAAATTAGTGCTCGAAAACCCCTACATCGAGCGGAAGGACCTGGCTGCCCTGGCGGGTATTGAGGCGGAGGCCGTGGATACCATCCTGGGGCCGGCTCTCTCGGAGATGTATGTGCTGGAACTGGCGAGCCAGGCGGACTCCAGCGTTGAGTCGAGGGTGCCCAAGACGGTCTACCTGGTGAACCCAGAGATGGAGGAGGAGGTAGGGGTGCTCTAGAGCCAGCGCCTGCGGCCGCGATCCCAGGGACTGTCTAACCTCTGGCGAGAAGGGGGGAAGGCACCCGCTCGGGCGGGGTGCCGGCACGTTGAGACTCCAGGAAAGGCTGAACCGCATTGCGAGCCTCGCCGCGGGCAAGGGGTTCGAGGCGGTGGTGCTCTTTGGCCGGGCAAACATCCGTTACATCACGGACATGCGCTGGAACGTCGCGGCCTTTTCGGTACTCCTGGTGAGGCCATCGGGGGAAGTGGTCTACGCCGTGCCCGTGCTGGACCATAGCGTGGCCCTAGAGGAGTGCTGGCTAGGCCAAGTGGGGGAAATAAGGCGCTTCCCTGAGGATACCCCCAACTACCTTGATGTTTTCCGGGGTGTCATTTCGCCTTTCGCCAGCGAGGTGGGTGTTGACCTCGAGTCTGCGGGAGCGTCCCAGGTGGAGATGCTCGGCGCCATACTGGGCAGCGCGCGGCTGGTCCCCGTTGACCGGGACCTCCTGGCTATGAGGGCCATCAAGGACCCCCAAGAGGTAGAGCGCCTGAGGGAGGCTGCCCGGATAGCTGACGCCGGCATGGAGGCAGGGGTGAGGGAGGCCAGGCGGGGAGCCCGGGAACGCGACATATCCCTGAGGGCCAAGTTTGCCATGGAGGTGGAGGGTGCGGAGGGGACCTCCTTTGAGCCCTTCGCTATGTCGGGGCCCAACAGCTGGAAGCCCCGGCGATACTCCACCCACCGTATCCTCGAGGATGGGGACCTTGTCATCTTTGATGTGGGTGGGATTTACCAGGGCTACTGCTCCGACATTACCAGGACCCTCTACGTGGGCGAGCTGGAGGGCGAGAAGAAGGACCTGTTTGACCTGGCTCTCAGCGCCCAGCAGGCTGCTGTGGCCAGCATCAAGCCGGGAGTGGTGGCAGGGGACGTTGATCGTGTGGCGAGGACCATCATTGCGGATGCCGGGTACGGGCGGTTCTTCCCCCACCTCACTGGTCACGGGGTGGGGCTGGATATCCACGAGATGCCTATCCTGGACCAGGGTTCCCAGACGGTGCTCCAGCCGGGGATGGTGGTCACCGTGGAGCCCGGCGTCTACATGCCGGGCCTGGGAGGTGCCAGGGTGGAGGACATGGTGCTGGTGACCGGATCCGGCTTTGAGGTTCTTACCCGTGCCCCTAGAATAATCAGTGTCTAGACACTCGGGGGTGTGCTCCATGAAGAAGACCGCCCTGGATATTCTAGCAAAGTGGGGCGTCAAGGAATACAAGGGGATCGACAGGAGGGCGTTGGAGGAGATAACCCTGGGGGCCTCGATCCTGGCAACAGGGGGCGGAGGGGATCCCGAAATCGGCCTCCTATGGGCCTACAACGTGGTTGACCAGGGCCACCCAATAGTCATGGTGAAGCCGCAAGATGTGCCGGACGAGGCCCTCATCACCATTGCCGGGTGCCTGGGAGCAGCGCTGGTTCTCACTGAGAAGCCCCCCTGCGGCCAGGAGCTGTTCTGGTGCTATGAACGCCTGGCTAGGTACATGGGCCGTCCTGTGGAGGGAGTGATACCCCCTGAGGCAGGGGGCGTGAACACCCCTGTGCCCATGGCCGTGGCTGGCGCCGTGGGGGTGCCCGTGTTGGACGGAGACGGGATGGGAAGGGCCTTCCCGGAACTGCAGATGACGTCCTTCTACATCAACGGGGTTTCGCCCTGTCCAACAGCATCAGCCAACGAGAAGGGATACGTCAACATCATAGACACCAAGGACGCCCTTACCGCGGAGCACCTGGCGCGTACCGTCGCTATGGCATACGGCGGAATATCATGGATAGCGGGTTACCCCATGACTGGCCGCCAGGTGAAGGACACAGCCATCCTGGGGTCAGTCTCGGTAGCCTGGGAGATAGGCAGGACTGTCATGGCATGTCGCAAGGAACACTCTGATCCCATAGCGGAGATATGCCGGCTCACCCGGGGATACCCCGCGTTTCGAGGCAAGGTCGTGGACATCCAGCGGGAGTTCGGGGCGGAGACCAGTAAGGGGTTTTCCCTAGGCCGCATAGTCCTGGAGGGACTTGATGAGTGCAGGGGCAACCAGGCAACTGTGGACTTCCAGAATGAGTGGCTTGTGCTCCGTGTGGAGGGCAGGGTCTTGTGCCTTCCTCCTGACCTCATTGTGATAGTGGACAGCGAGACAGGAGAACCCATCAGGACGGACGTGGTGAAGTACGGGTACCGGGGGACGGTGGTGCTCATCCCCGCTGACGAGAGGATGAGGACACCTAAGGGTATCGATACCTTCGGCCCAAGGTACTTCGGTTACGACATGGACTACACAAGGGTTGAGGACCTGCGGTCTCAGGGAGGCCTGCCCCCGGCCTGAGCGGAGCGTCGGTCACATAGCAGAGCCCGCCCCTATTGGGGGAGGGCTCATTTCTATGCAGTGCTTTACTTCATTGCCGCTAATAGCACCCGGGGCAGGCCTCCCTGAAAAAAGCCAACACAGGGTGTCCCGTATGTCCTGCCGCTGGGAGCCTTCAGGGACTCTGCCAATCCGGGCCTAGTGGGTCTCATCTCCACGGGGTATCTCATCCGGTAACCTTCACGCTCTGGCGTCCCCTGGTAACGCCCCGCCTTCAGATGCTCAGCGGCCTGGGCATCCAAGACCTGATTGACCACTTGCTCCACCAAGTAGAGGCCGCAGATTACTCTCGGAAAAGGTGACTTGACGACTCCCGCTAACGCAACCTCAATTGTACTTGATTAGCCGCCCCGAGTTTATTACCACCAACACTGAACCGGCATTATGAACTAGCGCTCCCAGAACGGGACCCATGATACCGGCAGAGGCCAGGATAATCGCAATCAGATTAAGAAACAGTGAAAACAGGATATTGAGGTTAATAACGCGCAGGACATGCCGGCTCAGTCTCAATAACTGGGTTAGGTTGCCAATACTGTCTGACATTAGGGCGATGCCAGCGGTTTGGACAGCCACATCGGTGCCGGCAACTCCCATGGCAATGCCCACATCGGCTAGGGCCAGGGCCGGGGCATCATTGATCCCGTCGCCCACCATGGCCACTCGGTAACCTTGCCCTTGCAGCTCTTTAACCGTTTCACCCTTCTGTTGGGGAAGCTGATCGGCAATGTAATCGGTGATGCCGGTCTTGGCTGCTATAGCCGCTGCGGTTCTCTTGTTATCCCCGGTAAGCATCAAGATCTTCTTGATCCCGTTTTCCCGTAACCCTTTAATCGCTGCCGCAGATTCCTCCCTGACAGGGTCAGTAGCCACAATAACTCCAGCCGCAGCACCGTCAACCGCCACCAGCATGGCAGTCTGGCCCTTTTCTTCTGCCTCTTCAACATACTGTTCGACTTCATTGGAAATCCAAACGGACTCCTGGTCCATCAGTTTGCGATTGCCCACCAGGATCTGCATTCCCTGGTAGGAGGCCTTAACCCCGAAGCCCGGTTGTGTCTGGAATACTTCAGGGTCCATGACTGCCAAGTTCTCTGCCTGGGCCTTAAGGATCGTAGCCTGGGAAAGAGGATGTTCAGAGAATTTCTCTGCAACTGCTGCTAGGAGCAGCAGGTCTTGCCTAGGGAAACCACTATTATAGCTCTTGACTGTGGTGACCTCAGGTTTGCCCCTGGTCAAAGTACCGGTCTTATCAAAAACAAAGGCATCCAGCTTGCCACTTAATTCCAGTGCCGTACCGCTTTTGACCAGGATACCCTTTCTGGCGGCATTGCCAATCGCAGCCATCATGGCTGTCGGCGTGGCCAGGACAAGGGCGCAGGGACAGAAGACTATGAGGATCGTTACCGCTCTGATAACATCCTTAGTGAATACGAACACCATTATGGCTGTAAACAAAGCCACTGGCACCAACCAGCTAGCCCAGCGATCTGCTGTGCGGACTACTGGAGCTTTACTGTTTTCTGCTTCTTCCACTAGTTTCACTACCCTGGCCAGTGTGGTATTTGCCCCAACTTTAGTCGCCCGGATCTCCAGCGCTCCCAGTTGGTTTAGGGAACCTATGAATACCTCGTCTCCTGGCGATTTATCTACCGGCATGGACTCCCCGGTTATCGCCGCTTGGTTTACCGCTGATTCTCCGGAAACCACTTCTCCATCGACAGGTATATGTTCACCTGGCTTCACCAGCACCAGGTCTCCTACCTGTATTTCTTCCACGGGAACCCGGACTTCCTGACCGTCCTGGCGCACCCTGGCAGTAGGGGGAACAACGCTTAGTAGCTGCTTAATCCCTGCTCTAGCCTTGGCCACAGTCCTGTTTTCCAGGAGCTCGCCGATCATCATGATAAATGCAACTTCACCAGCCGCAAAGTATTCGCCGATGGCTACCGCGGCGATCAATGCTATGCTGACCAGCAACCCTGCCTTAATATCCCCTCGGGCAAACAGGCCAGTGATTGCCCCCTTCAATATAGGGGTACCGCTGATAATAATACTTACCCAGGCAGGGTCGAAGCCGAGTTGTCCCCTAAACCAGCCAAACCAGCTAAAGACGAGAAACACTCCAGAAACAGCAGTCAAGATATAAGTTTTGTATTCTTCCGTGGAAACAGAAGAATGACGGGGCGCCTCCCCGTAGATAGCGTTTTGTGCCAAAACCTCTTTCATTGTCCACATCACTCCTCTGCACCGGTCAAGTCTCAAGGTGCCTCAAAAAACATGCGTTTTCGGCAAGTACCAAGAACGGCAATAGAATGAGAAACGGTGCTAGTGCTAGAGAAGGTGCCTGATGAAGCTAGCCATCATGACTCTCCGTGTCTCAAGGCTCAGGCATATCAACACCCTGTTGCGTCATCTACCCCATTCCTTGTCTAATTGCCTCTGCCACCCTGGAAAGTCACTCGGCTGTGGGATAACCTGTGGGCTCCTCACTAACATATTTAAATACCTATTTAAGTATATGCATAGCAGGAGTACGCGTCAATATGCCCATGAAGGAGAAACCCCGGAGTTTCGGGGTTTCTGGAAGTGTCACTCTCTTTGTGAAGGTGGACTTGGTGCTACAGCTAACAACCCCTCCTATCTCCGAGGCCTCCGGCCGGTTAAAATCCGGTTTTCGAATCATTCGCCCTGGAGCGCTTGCTAAGCCAGCATCACTACTTGGGCCACCGCAGGATGCTTGGCGAGTGTTTGAAGTATCTTGATCTTTCCGGTCGCCGGCTGGCCGCAGCCCTGGGACGTCTCTCCACCGCCTCGAAAATAGAGTGCCCGGGACCGGTTCATCGGCTGATCTAGAGGGCAGTGTGCCAAGTATCTGCCCCGGGTGGCCAACAACAAACGGTTTTTGAGCCTGCCGGGGTTAGGGTCAAAACCCCGGGTTCTTATCGTCTTGCCCGTGTCATCCGGCAATTGCGAACGGACTGGCACCTGGTTTACGATCAGCCGCTGGGAAAGCCCACCCTTTCAAGGGTGGGATGAAGGGCGGCATATAAGCCTATCAGACACCTAATAATCATGGTATGATTAAACCATGAATGGAAACCGATGGAAACGATCAGCAACAACCGTGTACAACACCGGCTATCATCTGGTGCCCCAAGTACCGGCGAAAAGTACTCGTAGGAGAAGTTGCGGAACGGCTCCGGGAACTGTTATTCCAAAAAGCCCGCGAAATTCGGGTAGAGATCGCCCAGATGGAGATTATGCCGGATCATCTGCAATCTATTCGTCAAAGCGACACCCACCAACAGCCCGCACTTCATCGTCCAGCAACTAAAAGGCCATACTTCTCGCATGATCCGGTCAGAGTTTCCTCGGGTGAAAAGCCGGATGCCAACCCTATGGACAAGATCATACTACTGCGAATCGGCCGGCCACCTCTCCGAAGAAACGGTTCGTAAGTATATCGAGGAGCAGAAAAACAAGTGAAAACCTACTGCTTCAAGCTGTACCAGCCAAAATAAGAGGCTCCACAAGGCCCTCAACATCGCGGGGAGCATCTACAAACCACTTGATCGCCCTGCACCATACTACCGGCTGTACGGAAAGAGCCTGAACGTCAATAATGCTGATGAAGCACATCACGAAACTGAAGAAAGAGAAGCGTTTCGCTTATTGGAATCTGTTAGGCTCCCAGGCGATTCAGGATATTGCTCAACGGATCGACAGGGCCTCATTCTTTGAAAACCGTAAACGTGGTATCAGATCAGTTCCCCCTTCCTTCAAGAAGGTCAGAAGGTACAAGTCCTTCAGCCTGAAACAGGCCGGATACCGGTTGCTGGACGGTAACCGGATCGTGATCGTGGGCCACGAATACAGGTATTTCAGATCTCGCGAGGAGGTAGGGAACCGGGTACTCAAAGGTACTTCTCCCATCTTTTCTTAAGTAGGCCTTAAGAGCATCGTGATCCTTTGCTTCGGGCAGGTCAAGCCAGATTGTAGCGTGAATTCTCCCTGGTAGATGGGAATGAGAAACCGGCGAGACGTCAGGGCTTACTCTGGTAGGACGGTTCAAAGCACTCATTTTCTCAAGGTATTCCGAGCAGGCCCGAGACAGGCGCCAAGTTCATAGCCGATGTTCCGGCTAAGCCCCAAAAGCCCCAGCACGTTGTAGTGATGCCATATTATACCTGGGAAACCAGAGGGATTTAGGCAGCCCTAGTAGAATGTCTTTTCTCAAGGCGGAGAAAGGGGGAGGCATAGTGTTGGTACCGGCCTAATTTGACGGCGAGTGTCCACGAATAGATGACGGCTTTTCCAATTTTGTGCTGGCTGCTGTTACACCCTCCAATTGACTCTGACTACCCTGTTGACTCAGGTAGGTAGCGGGCCTAAAGACCCTCCTGGGGCAGGTGCTATGACTCTTTCGCCTCTTCCCTCGACATCGGTCTAGCGTCGGGGCATATGGCACTGAACAACGGGCTATTGGCGGTAATCCACCGGAACATGTGGCGATACTAAGACCACAACTCACTGACCAGGATTTTTAGAGGGGCCAATGACCACATTGCCCATCCTAAAGCACACTGGGAGCTGGAAGAAACTGCTCTAGGACGGGTCTTGCGCCTCTCAAACCCACGTGTTAGCCGGGGATCCTACAGCCGTCAGCGTCTACCGGATTCCTGACCATATTCACCGTCATGTTGAATCGGCACTAACAGCTAGGGATGTTGGCAATTGACGCTCTCCACGCAATAGAAGAGATGCCCAGTAAGATGTTCAGCCCGGAATGGCTGCGGGAGACAGCGTCCAAGGTAGGCCTAATCAAACGCAACCGCAAGATCGATCCGGTTAGGTTCTTCTGGGTGCTGGTGCTGGGTTTTGGAACTGGAGTGGAAAGGACCTTAGCTTTTTTGCGGCGGGCGTATCAAACGGCATACGCGAAGTTCCATCGCGCCTTTGGCCTAACACACTCTCTTAATCTCTCGGAACCGGAACAAGAAGGTGGGGATTCTTCTTGGCCGAAAAAAAAAGGGGGTGCGGACAAAAACCTGGACTCGAAATGAGACAGGGGGATGTCCGTGTACACACTGGAAGACCGGATGAGGGCGGTCAATCTCTACCTCAAGCATGGCGGCCACTCGGCCGCGGTTTGCCGGGAATTGGGTTATCCCGCGAAG
>JBFMCS010000044.1 GCA_040754315.1 Bacillota bacterium | reverse complement strand
TTCTCTCTACTTCCAATTGTCTCAACAGCATCCAGCATTACCTCGTTCAACCAAATCTCATATTCTTGCTTGTCTGGCATGGTCTCAAATGGCGGGTCAACTTCAATCCGTTCACCGTTGACCACCACGAAATCCTCACCAATCTTCTCTATAGTATACATCATTTTTGCCTCCTTGTCAAATGCTTCGGGCAGGTTTCTAGAGGAAAAGTCAGTTATCCGGTAACTGTTTCATCCTCCTCCATGGATGCCCGGATGCCTGTCATTCATGCCCGGATCCGCTTGCCAAGCCTGCCTTTGGCTCGGCCGGGACACTCTTTCTCCGGCTGGGGCCTACCGCTATTTGGCCCCTTTCCCAGGCCCTCTCAGGACGGCGGTTTCACCCTCGTCGACCTCCAGTGAAGAGGGGTCAAGGACCACGCCATACTCCCTCCGGGCCGCCTCGAGCGATATGTATCCGTTCAGGACATCCCATGCCACGGCCCTGGGATCCCGTTCCATGGGATCACCATAGCCACCGCCTCCGCCGCCACGAAGACTTATCACTTCCCCCGAATGAACCTCAAGGTCAGTGATCTTCCCGTATTCTTCCGATGAGCCATTCCGGAGCACCACGACCTTGTTGGGGTAGCCCTCTTTGCCACCGAATACCCCCCAGGCCGGCGAGTACTTTCGCCGGTCGAAGGTTACCGTGGTCCGCATGGTGTGCCCGACGGGGCTGTAGTCCCGGAATATTCCAAGGCCACCGCGGTACCTCCCAGGTCCCCCGGTGTCGGGCGACAGGCCGTAGCGCAAGACGCGTACGGGATACTTGACCTCCAGGACCTCCACTGGCATGCTGTACGTGTTCCCGTCCGCATAGCAGAACATGGTCTCGCCATCTTCGTAGGGCTTGGCTCCCCAGCCCCCCGCGGTGGGCTCCGCGTAGATATAGAATCTGCCCGTCCTGGGATCGGTGCCGTACAGGAAATCGGCGCACACATCTCCGAAATGCCCGGCCCTGGCCTTATCAGGTGCCTGGCTCGTGACCAGTTTCAGCATGAGATCGGGAAGGCTTACTGAGGGTGCCCAGAGGAGGCTTGTTGCCGTTGGCATCAGTGGGTCGAATATGGAGGCCTCCGGGATTATGATCTCCAGCGGCCGGAAGCATCCCTCGTTACTCGGCATGAAGGGCGTTGTCAAGGCCTTGAAGCCGTATCTTATCTGGGAGACCGTCGTCGGCCTGGGACAGTTGGTGGGACCGGCGCACTGAGGGCTGCTGCCCGTGAGATCCACTACCAGGCGATCGCCATCCACGGTGATGGTCATCTTCACCATGAGCCTGTCGCTGAGGGGCTTCGTGTCGTCGCCTCCGCCGTCCGAGTAGTAGTGTCCCGAATAGACCCCGTCGGGGATGGCCTCCACCGCCTTGCGGGCAATTGCTTCGGATATCTCGAGGGTCTGGCCCACACATCCGAAGAACACCTCTTTCCCGTACTTCTTGATGAGTGTCTTGGCGCGTTCTCCGCCCACCCGGACGGCCGAGACCATCGCCCTGATATCCCCCAGCAGCGCCTCGGGCAGCCGCGAGTTCCGCCGGATGACCCGGATGATGTCCTCGTTGGGTGCGCCCCTTATGTAGAGTTTCACGGGGGGAAACATGACTCCCTCCTGGTACGTTTCCACAGTGTTGTTGTACCAGCCCCCAGCGTAGATCCCGCCCAAGTCCAGGATGTGCCCTTTGAAGGCAGAAAAGAGCACCAGGTGTCCTTCATAGAAGACTGGCGCGATGACTGTGACGTCGGGATTGTGAGAGAAGCCACCGCTGTAGGGGTCATTGCAGAAAACGACATCCCCCTCTTCAAGGTTTTCAAACCCTATTATCCGATCAACTTCACTTACCGCTTCTGACAGGTTTGCCAAGAACACGGGGATGCCTGAGGCCTCAGCCACGAGGTTCTTGTCAGTGTCCAGAAGCGCGCAGCTGAAGTCGACCGTCTCGGAGATGATGGTGCTGTAAGCTGTCCGCTCGACGGTGACCCTCATCTCCTCACAGCACCTTACCAGCGAGTTTGTGACAAGTTCCACCATTACCGGGTCAATCTTCACGGCTCGTCCCTCCCCGAGATTGTCATTATGAGGTGGCCGAAACGATCTACCCGTACCCTCCAGTTGGGTGGCACAAGTGTTGTGGAGGTAACCTCCTCGATGACGGCAGGGCCATCGATGACGCTGCCAGCCTTTAGCCGAGCGCGGTCGTAAACGGGGCTGTCCACAAAGCCCGTTGTCTCGAAGTATGTCTTCCTGCCGGGCAGGGCCGCGTTTTGGGGTAGATTCGGTCCTCCCTGTTCTATCTCCAAGAGGCTGGGTTTGTGCATCTTGCCTATCATAGTCACGCGCAGGGTGACTACCTGCTTTGCCTCTCCCGGAGCTGAGTGCAGGTAGATCCGCTGGTGTTCCTCGTCGAACCTTGATGCGATCTCGCTGCAGGCTGCCCGAGTCACCGCTTCGCCTCCGATGATGATGGGAATGGTGTGCTCCTGGCCGGAATAGCGCACGTCAAGCACCCTTATGCAGGATATCTGGTCCTCTTTGACACCCTCATCCAAGAGCTGTCTCCTTCCCGATTCCTCCAGGTGGACGAAATGGGAGTTGAGGCTCGCAAGGTCGGCCTCATCCAGGGGAGTCACGCAGGTCTGGACGAAGTCGTGCTTCACGGGAGCCATGAGCATGCCCCAGGCTGAGAAGTTCCCAGGGGCGTTCACGACGAGAACCCGCTCTATGCCCAGGTTATCGGCAAGCTGGGCAGCGTGAAGGGGCCCGGCTCCGCCAAAAGCCACCAGTGTGAATTCACGCGGGTCAAGTCCCCTCCTGAGGGTCATGGTGCGGATCGCGCCTGCCATGTTGTTGCATACGATCTTGAGTACCCCCGAGGCCAGTTCCGGCTCTCCCATAAAGAAGCGCCGCGCCAGCTGCCCGATCACCGCATGGGATGCCTCGGGTACAAGGCGCATCCCTCCTCCCAGGAGGTGGTGGGGATTCAGGCGTCCCAGGACGACGTTAGCATCGGTTACTGTAGGCTGGTCGCCGCCCAGGCCGTAACAGGCTGGCCCGGGAGAGGGCCCCATGCTCTGGGGGCCCACGTGTAGCCCTCCTCCTTCGTCAACCCAGGCCACGCTTCCCCCGCCAGCTCCTATGGAGTGAACATCGAGGGTGGGGGTCATTACGGGATACCCGTCACCGCCTGAAGTGGGAGTTTGTATCTTGAAGGAAGGGATTGTCTTGGCCTCCCCGTTGATGACCAGTTCCACATCGAAACTGGTGCCGCCCATGTCAGCACCGATCATGTTAGGTTCACCAAGCACGCGCGAGAGGGTCTCGATGCCTATGATCCCCCCTGCCAAGGTGGATTGTATAGTATAAACGGGCGCGCACTTGGCGAGCCCGCTGCCCATCATGCCTCCATTGGACTGCATGATGAAGAGCTTGTGCCCGTAACCGAGATCTCGAAGGCTGGTCTCGAGGCTCGTGAGGTAATGGCTCATGTCCTTCATGATCCCCAGGTTTATTACGGTAGTGGAGGTGCGCTCGTACTCCCGGTACTCCCGGGTAATACCGGAGGAGATGGATAGGAGCATCTGGGGGAACTCCTCAGATATGATCGCCCGGAGCATGTTCTCGTGGACTGGATTGGCGTAGGAGTTCAGAAGGCAGACGGCTATGCCTTTAACGTTGTGGCCTGCAAGTGCCCGGACGATGCCCCTGGCCTGCACCTCGTCAAGAGGGGTCACTACGTTGCCGTCACAATCTATGCGTTCATCCACCTCCATCCGCAGGTACCGGGGTACAAGAGGGCGGGGCATAGCATAGAATGGGTCATAGCTGTTGACCCTGTTGCTGCGGCCCAGTTCCAGGACATCCCTGAAGCCTCTTGAGGTTATGAGGCCCATGGGGATGAGGCGGCCTTGAAGGAGGGAATTCACTCCTACTGTGGTTCCATGGGTCACGAAGGTGACATTGCGCATGTCTTCCAGAAGCATACGTATGGAATTCAGCACCCCCACGGCGTAGTCTTCGGGAGTTGACGAAACCTTGGAGGGAGAGTGAAGTCCCGTCTCTTCGTCAAGATAGACCGCGTCGGTGAATGTTCCCCCGATATCGACGCCAATGCGCAAAGACACGATGGTCCCCCCATTCACTATTGGATTTGTCTTGTGGTCCGATCCCCAGTCCTCGCTAGAAGGTCAAGAAGAATTGTGGTCGGAACCCGATGCCTCACTCACACCCCCTTTGAGAATGCAAGGTGCCTGGAGCGCTCTTGTTTGGAGCCCGTCTCGCTGGAGGGGATGATGAAGAGGCCCGGCCCGGTGGTGGCGGTGCCGCATGGCAGAAGGTGTCGCCCTGCCCAGGCACCTGCTTCCCTGTCTTTCCAGAAGTCACCTTTGAATCTTCGCTGCACCGGGAGCAACCTCCTCTTGAGGGAGAGCAATTTACACTATCACTAGAATTGCCCTGGGATAGCGCCTCTGCGTTCCCTCGTTTCCCATCGCACGCGTAGCAGGGAGAACGCTCGCTGACCGGGCATAACCCGTTTTCTCTCGTTTTGCATGGACAAAACAACGATGGCCAGCGGCCAGAATCCCCTGGCAATGCCGCCAGCTCGCCCATCCTTTGTTCCCTGCTAGTTTGCCATATAATACGCCAGCCACGAAGGCGCGGAGGGCGTTCAGAAGCCAGGTCCGGTTATTCCGCGCAGCGTCCTGGCAATTTCAATCCTGTGAGAATCGAGAGGAGGAATTTCCGGATGTGTGAGGAATTACGTAAAGCAACCGTGAATAGAGCGAAGGATCTCCCTATTGAGACTAATACCCATCCAGCGAAGGGAGCCCCTTGTGCCGTTCCAAGAGAGCACGGAGAGCGTCAGGCCCTAGAGGCGGGAGACTGGGTAAACGAGACCTGGAGAGGGGGAGTGTCACCGGACCAGTGCGGTTTCTCGGTGAAGTCCATCTTTTACCTGGGAGGGATTACCGTGCGGAAGGCCAGGTTTCACTTTCTGGTAGCGGTTTTGTTGCTCATTGTCATGGCCATAATGGGCTGCGGGCAGGCGGCTCCGCCGCCAGAGGAAGAGGAAGAGGACGAAGAACCGGCCCTTGAAACAGTAAGGGTTGCAGCCTTCATTCTTGTCCGGGCGAACGCATGGGAGCAGGCAAAAATAGACGGAATGATGGACAAGATCGAGAATGACGGTCTCGACGTGGAGCTGAGCATTTTCTCGTGTGAGTTTGACCCCATCGAGCAGATAAACCAGATAAGAGACGCGATCACCGCGGGCACCTACGATGTCTTGGCTATTCACCCGCAGGACAGTACCGGGATCGTCCCCGTAGTCCAAGAAGCCCTTGACGCAGGCTTGATCGTCATCGGAGTCGATGCACCGATCGGTCCGAACCTCCGGTCCCTTGATCCGCATCCCGAAGGAGTAACAGCCATGGTAGGGCGCACCGGCTGGTCAACAGGCACCTGGCTAGGCAAGGCTGTTGTGGAGGCTGCCGAGGGCCTGGAGAAGGCCAAGGTGGCCTACTTGATCGGGAGCCAGGGGCTCACGATCGACCAGGAGCGCTTTGCCGCGTTGGAAGAGGTCATAAAGGACTACCCGCATATCGAGATTGCAGCTTTCCAGGAGGGTTTGTACAGGCGGGACACCTCCTTCGAGATCATGCAGGACGTGTTCCAGGCTCAGCCCGATATCAACATAGTTGTATCTTCCGGCGACCAGATGACCCTTGGCGCTGAAGACGCAGCGATGGAAGCCGGCCTTGAGGGGATCTTCTTCATCGGCAACGGCTGCAGCATCCAAGGCTGGGAGGCAATCAATGAGAAGCGCTGGTTCGGATCGTACGCCGACATACCCTATACAGAGGGAGAGATCGTGATAGAGCTGGCCTACAAGGCAGCCCGCGGGGAGCAGGTCCCTCGCTCCGTGAACCTCGAGGACCGTCGCCCGCCGCTTCCACCCGAGGGCCCGATGATCACCCAGGGCAACGTGCATCTCTTCAAACCCCAGTGGTGACATCTTGATGCCAGTGGCTTCCAAGGTTAGTAGCGCACCGGTCGTTGAATTGAGGGGAATCAGCAAGCGCTATGACGCGATTGAGGCGCTTGCTGACCTCAATTTGACGATTCAGAAAGGCTGTATCCACGGGCTCGTCGGGGAAAACGGGGCCGGGAAATCCACTCTGGGCAAGATCATCAGCGGTGTGATTCCCCAGGACGAGGGTGATCTCCTCGTGAACGGCCGGCAAGTCATCTACCATTCGCCTGCGGATGCGCTTAGGGACAGTATAGCAGTGATCTCCCAAGAGGTGTCGCTCGTTCCCAAGAGAAGCGTCATTGACAATGTCTTCCTTGGCATTGAGAACCGGCGGTACGGGTTGATAGATGAAGACAAGATGCGCTTGGACTTTGATGCCCTCGTGGAGAGATTGGGATTCGATCTTGAGCCCGGTGTGGAGGTTTCGTCCCTGGGCTTCGCGGAGCAGAAGGTAGTTGAGATAATGCGGGCCATCGCCAGGAACACCCAGATTCTGGTGATGGACGAGCCCACAACCTCCCTTTCAGCGGAAAAGACGGGAAGGCTTCTCCAGATCGTTCGTTACCTGAAGGATACAGGGACCACCATCATATACATCTCGCATTTCCTGCAAGAGGTATTGAATCTGGCGGATAGTGTGACGATCCTCAGAAACGGCCGCCTGATCCGCACGGCGCTCGCCAAAGAGGAGACGGTCAACTCGTTAGTTGAAGGCATGATCGGGATCTCGGTGACAGAGCTCTTCCCGCCCAGGGCCAAGTCTCCCGGAGAGTCGGCAGAGGTCCTTTCAGTCGAGGGCCTGAGTCAAGAGAGGCGTCTTCACGATGTCTCATTCCGGATCCGCGCGGGAGAGATCGTGGGCCTGGCGGGGCTTGTTGGGAGCGGCCGCTCGGAGCTGGCCAAGACAATCTTCGGGGCCTACCCTAAGGACAAAGGCCAGATCAGGATATGCGGAGAACCGATGGACATAAGGTCGCCCAGGGATGCCATGAGGGCGGGCATAGCTTTTTTGCCCGAGAGCAGAAAGCTGGAAGGCCTCGTAATGCGCAAGGACGTGCGATACAATGTGTCTCTCCCGCACCTTGATGCCGTGTCGCTCGGGCCCTTTGTGAAGTCCGAGGAGGAGGATTCCCTGGTACGCAACCTTCTAAGAGATCTCGATGTGAGGCCACCGAATCCAGATGCCCTGGTAACGAGCCTGTCAGGCGGAAACCAGCAGAAGGTTCTGTTTGCCAAGTGGCTCTTTCAGCCCCCACGGCTCTTCATAGCGGACGAGCCGACGACAGGTGTCGATGTTGGAGCCAAGCGGGCGATCTACCGGTTGCTGATCTCCCTCGCTGAGCGCGGAATGGCTGTTCTCCTGATTTCCTCAGAGCTGGACGAGGTTCTGAAACTGTCACACCGGGTACTCTGCATGCGCTTGGGACGGATAGTAGCGGAGTTCGACGCCTCCTGCGTCAGGGAAGAAGACGTCATGCACGCGATCTTCGCGACTGAACAGAAAAGGAGACATTGAGGTGGCCAAGGGAAGGGATAGCCAGGACCAACCGGTTAGACAGAAGGTGATAGGTGGCTTAACCTTCGGAGCCCTCACAAGGAAGTACGCCATCGGGATCGCTGCTCTTCTGACCTTTTTCTTCCTTAGTTTTGCCAGCCCGGCCTTCTTGTCGGTGCGAAACATCCACAACATCCTGGACCAGTCAGCTCACATTGGCATAGTAGCCTGTGCGCACACCATCGCCATCATCAGCGGCAACTTCGACCTTTCCAGCGGTGCGGTCTTCGCCATGGGCGGGTCGGTGGCCGCCTTGATAGCTGTCTCCGGTTACACCAAACTGGGGCTTGTAGTGGGGGCTCTCGTGGGACTGCTCATCGGATTGTTGAACGGCCTGGTTATTTCCGTCCTCCGGCTGCACTCATTCATCGCCACGCTCGCCTCCAGCCTTATCATCGGCGGAACGGCGCTTGTCTTGACGGACGGGCGCCTCATCATCGTCAGGGATCCGGCCTTCAGCGTGCTGGGGCAGTCCACTATCTTCTCAGTTAGGACTCCCATATTTATCTTCGCCGCTTTTGCCCTGTTTACATGGGTCCTTCTTTCACGTACCAGATTCGGCCGCCATGTGTACGCCGTTGGAGGAAATGCCGAGGCTGCCCGGTTGTCCGGGATAAACGTGCAGCTCATACAGATCCTGGTTTTCGGCATCACCGGCTTTGCCGCCGCCTTGGCCGGGGTTATCACGGTATCGCGCATGGGGCAGGGGCAGGGCGACATCGGTGAACTTGTTGCCCTGCAGGCCATCGCCCGTGTCGTAATCGGCGGCACCAGTATCCTGGGAGGCCAAGGTGCGATTGGCGGCACCATCCTTGGTGTCTTGCTGCTGCGATTGGTGGGGAACGGCTTCAATCTCCTGAACGTCCCTCCCTTCTACCAGCGCATGTTCGAAGGAGCCATCATCTTCTTCGCCGTGGCCATTGAGACGCTGTCGCGACGGAGGCGGCGCTAGCTGCCAAGAGACCTGGGTAAGGCCATGGCCCCGGAACAATGGTGCCTACTTCACGGGGAACGGGGGACCGAGCATATTTTCATGGACGGATTTCGCGTGTCAGTGGATGTCGGGGGAACGTTTACGGACTTCGTTGTGGAAGATGAGGCTTCGGGGTCAGCCTTCACCGGCAAGGTGCTGTCAACCCCAAGAGATCCCGCGGGTGCGGTTCTCACGGGCACGAAGGACCTCGTACCGAACCCGGCCGTTGTTGACATCCTGGTAACCACGAAGGGGTTGAGGGGCACATACAGCATCGCCCTCAGGGACCGCCCGGCTAGGAGGGCAGGGGACGATAGGCGGCACCATCCCTGGCGGGCTGCTTCTTGGGCTGGTAGGCAATGGCCTTAACCTCCTTGTGTTCCCGGGGTTCATCTTCCTGGCCGTCGCCATTGAGACTCTATCGAGACCAAGACGGCGCTGACCGGTTTTCTTCCGGTCGCAGGGATTGGCTCTCTTTGACTGGGGTTTATTCCCGTGCGTATCCACCCATCCAATCGCCGCAGCTTCCGAGCAGCAACGAAACGGAGGGTCCGCCACAGATGAGAGTGATGGTCAGGTGAAGAGGGAGCGTTTGAGCCGTATCAGGGAGATCATGACGCAAAAGAGGGTTGACTGCCTGCTCGTGGTGCCGTCCGTGAATTTCCATTACCTCCTGGAGTACACGCCATTCTCTGACGAGAGACTGCTTTGCATGCTGCTTCCCAGAGACGATGAGCCTTTTCTGATTGCGCCCAGGCTCCAAGTCACCGATCTTGAGACCCACATTCCTGGAATCCAGATACGGGAATGGGCTGACGGGGAAGACCCCTATTGCGTGCTGGCTGCCTCCATGAGAGAGCGTGGCCTGGACTCAGCAACGATAGCAGTGGATCCATGGCTTCGCTCCGTGATGCTTCTAAACATGATCGAGCGAATGCCCTCGTGCAGGTACGTGACAGGGGACGCGGTACTGGGGGAGGCACGTACCGTCAAGGCTAAGCACGAGCTTGACTGCCTCAGGCGTGCCTCATCGCTGGCAGATGCGGTGATGAACGAGGTCTTCGGGTTGTTGAGGGAGGGGATGAGCGAACTCGATGTGGTTGGATTGATCCAGCGCGCCTTCGCCATGAAGGGAGCGGGAAGGCTCTCCTTCGATCCGATCATAGGTTCAGGACCCAACTCCGCCTTTCCTCACCACACTTCGGGGGAAAGAAGGCTTCAAGCCGGGGATGCTCTTATCATGGATTTCGGAGGAAGCTTCCAGGGCTACCCGTCAGATATCACCAGGACTGTGTTCATTGGCGAGCCGACCCCGATCATGAGGGAGGTCTACGAGGTCGTGCTGGAGGCCCAGGAGGCCGCATTCCAGAGGGCAGATCCTGGCATACCTGCCCAGGAAGTAGACAGAGCCGCGAGGCGGGTTATCGAGAGTCAAGGCTACGGTGAGTTCTTCATCCACAGGACAGGTCATGGAATTGGGCTCGAGGTACATGAACTCCCCTCGATTGAAGAGGGAAACATGGACCTTCTGGCCGAGGGAATGGTGTTCAGCGTTGAGCCCGGAATCTACCTGCCTGGGCAGTTCGGCGTGAGGATAGAAGACCTTGTTGAGATAACCTGCGATGGAGCCAGGAGGTTGAATTCCGCGGCCAGGGACCTGAAGGTCCTAGCCCTGGCCCCTGTCGATCCCTGCTAGTAACACTTCAGCATGCTCCGGCCTGCTGTGAGATCCGGGTAACAGGGCGGGTGCCCCCTGGGAGGAGGCCCTCGCCCTTATACTGAGGCTCTCGGAACGGTCTAAGTAGACGACCAGATAGAAAACCTTGTCCCGGACGCCTGGGAGCCTTATGCCCGAGTCACATAACCGTTGATGATATCCTCCCTGGCCTTCTCAGGGTCCCTCATGAATGGCTCGCCAAACCCCCCTCCCCCACCCGTCCTGCAGCTGACCACGTCGCCCCGGGTGAGCTTCAGCCCGTTGACCTTGAGCATGCAGCGTTCGTTGTCACCGCCGGGGTTGATCACAACCTGGGGGCCAACAGCAGCCTCGCCCCCTAGCAAGCCCCACGCTGGTGTCCTTGAGCGTTCCCACCACAAGTACAGGTAGCATTCACCGGTGTCAACCAGGTATTCTCTAAAGGCTCCCAGGCCGCCCCGGAAGGCTCCGCGGCCACCGGTGTCAGGACGAAGCCCATAGCGCAGCAATGTGAGGGGATACTTGTTCTCAAAGACCTCCACCGGCAAGTTCTTGAAGTCACCATTTACGTTGTTTATCAGGGCATCCTGGCCGTCGCTCCCCTGGGACGAACCCCAGCCTCCGACCGTGGCTTCCACCGAGAGAAAGGGGGCAGTAGTACGAGGATCGGTCCCGGTGAATGTTATTACCATGGAATCCCCGTAGTGAGCCGCTGCTGCGCGCTCAGGTATGGCCGGCGCCAGTGCCTTTACGACCAGGTCTATCAGTAGCCCCAGGTGGCTGAAATACCACGCGACCCCCGCAGGTTCTTCCGCTGTGAATATGGACTTGGGAGGAGCCTTTACCGTGAGCGGCTTGAACGTACCTCCAGTTACTGGGGAGTCGGGGCAGATTAGCGCCTTGTAGGCCACGCGGCATGCCGAGACGGTCTGGGCCCAACCGCAATTCGTACCGCCTTTCCGCATCGCGCTGGAACCGTCCAGGTCTATGCTCATCTCATCACCGGCAATGACCACCTTGACCTTCACGAGTACGGGTTCATCGCTGTATCCATCGCTGTCCAGGGTGCCTTCAGCCTCGTACACGCCATCGGCGATGTCTTTTATGCTCCGCCGGGCAATGCGTTCTGATTGAGCGAACACGTCCTGGCACGCCCTGGTGACTGTTTCAGGCCCGAATCTCTTAAGGATCGCCTGTAACCTCTTCTCCCCGGTCCGGCACGCGGATATCTGAGCGTTGAGGTCACCCAGTGCGGCACGGTGGAACCGGCTGTTCCTGCCAATGAAGTCAATCACATCGTGTCGCGGGACTCCAGCATCGATTATCTTTGTAGGCCCCAGCCGGAAGCCCTCCTGGTATATCTCAGTAGAATCCATGGGCATTCCTGGGTCCTTGCTTCCTACATCCAGCCAATGGGCGCGATTCGCGGTGAAGCCGGCTATCTTGCCGTCAAAGAAGATCGGGGAAACAACAGTAATATCATTGAGGTGTGTACCGGTTAGATATGAATCGTTCATGGCGAACACGTCGCCCTCGCGCAGGTTCTCCCTGCCAAAGGCTTCCAGCGTTCCCTCAATGCAGACCTCGAGGTTGCCAAGGAAGATGGGGAGTCCCGCTGACTGTCCCAGGGCGTTTGTCTCTGCGTCGAAAAGCCCTACGCTGCAATCCTTCATTTCGTATATGACTGGGCTGTATGCACTGCGAAAGAGGCTCTGGTTCATCTCTTGGGCTGCGGAGTTCAGGGCATTCCGTATAATCTCAGTAGTGATCGGGTTCTCAAGATACGTGACGTTGGAGTTCTCCAGGTTCATCACTGTCTCACCTCCAATGGGGTGATGTTTATCGTTCCCATTCGGTCTACGCGGGCCCCGTATCCCGGAGGCACTACTGTCGTTGCTGTAAGTTCCTCAATTATCGCCGGTCCAGTGAGGCTGTGCCCGTGGCGCAGGGTGGACCGGTTGTACACAGTCGTTTCATGGAGCTCACCCCTGAAGGTAACCATCTTCCGCGTGCGTGGCCTAGGAGAGGAATCCACAGCATCTTCCAGGGCTTGCGCCGGGCAGATGTCAAGCTGCCCCATCCCGGCCACACGGAGGTTAACGAACTCAACTGGTTCATTTGGGCTGTTATGGCCGTAGATATCCAGGTGCTTGTCGTGAAAACCCTGCACCAGCGAGGTGACGTCAGAGCCATGGGTCTGAGGCAATAGCACGTTCACGGTGTATTCCTGGCCCATATACCTCATGTCAGCGCTGCGGCCAAAGGTCATCTTGTCCCTGGATACCTTCTGCCTGGCAAGAACACCCGCAGCCTTGTGTTCGATGGCCTGGAATATCCCGTCGATCTCCTGGGCATCAGCTCCGGTTGCCGGGCGGAAGAAGGTCCCAACCTCATCGTGGCGAATGTCGGTGGTCAGCATGCCCCAGGCCGAAAAGGCACCTGGCATTGAAGGCACCATCACCGTCCTGATACCCAATTCCTCCGCTATAAAGACCGCATGCATCGGGCCGGCTCCACCGAAGGCCACCAAGCTGAAATCCCGGGGATCTATGCCCTTCCTCACGGTGATTTGCCGGATGGCATCCGCCATCTTCGCGTTGGCTACATCGCAGATCCCCTCGGCGGTCTCCACAACGGGCAATCCAAGTCTATCAGCTATCCTTCCTACCGAGTCGATGGACCTCTCCGGGTGGAGTCTCATGTTTCCGCCGAGGAAGTGATCGGGATCAATGCGGCCGAGCGTCACATTGGCATCGGTTACGGTGGATTCAGTGCCTCCCCGCCCGTAACAGGCCGGGCCAGGGTCCGCCCCGGCGCTCGCCGGGCCTACCCTGAGGCCGCCCTCTTCAAGCCACGCAATGCTACCTCCACCCGCACCGATGGTATGGATGTTCACCATGGGTGTAAGGACAGGGAAGCCCTCCAGGTCTGTCTCGGTAGTCACATCTGGGCGTCCCTTTATTACCATGCTGACATCGAAGCTCGTTCCTCCCATGTCAATGAGCACAAGATTTTCGTAGCCCCCGGTCTCAGCCAGGGTAACGCCTCCCACCGCTCCCCCTACGGGACCCGAAAGCAGTGTCTGGATAGGGTTCGCCTTGGCCACCTCCGCAGTCATGACCCCACCGTTTGACCTCATTATGTAGAGAGACTCCGTCAAGCCCCTGTCCTGGACCTCTTCTTCCAGCTTGCTGAGATACCGTTCCACTATGGGTGCAACGTAGGCATTCAGCACACTGGTGCTCGTGCGTTCGTACTCCCTCCACTCCCTGCTAACTTCATGAGAGAGGGTCACGGACACTCCCGGTAGGTGTTGCCTCAAGTAGTCCCTCACAGCCATTTCGTGGCTGGGGTTCATATAAGAGTGAAGAAGCGCTACGGTAATCGACTCGTAGCCGTCCTCCCGGATGCGATTGGCGACCTCTTCGAGGGAGCCGGTATCAAGGGGCTTCATGATGGAGCCGTCATATCTCGTGCGCTCTTCTACTTCAAAGACATCCCTGCGGCGAATCAGCGGCTTTGGCTTGCGGTACCTTATGTTGTACATCTCAGGGCGGTTGCCCCTGGCGATCTCGTAGACATCACGGAACCCCTGGGTTGTTATGAGAGCGACCCTCGCGCCTTTCCTCTCCAGGAAGGCATTCAGACCAGCCGTGGTTCCATGGACGCAGAATTCTATATCACCGAGGCTACGCCCAAGGTTCTCTAACCCCCGCAGTATGCCTTCGGCCAGGTTCTTAGGCGTGGTCGAGACCTTTTCCGTAAGATACGTCCCGGTCGTAGAGTCAAACAGAACGAAGTCTGTGAAGGTGCCGCCTATGTCCATGGCAACTCGCAGTGGCTTCAAGAGGGCTCCTCCTCCCCTGACAAGATTAGGGTTGGCTGTATCTCACTTAAGACCTCGACCTTCACGTTCTCCTTTCCAAAGCACCAAACCCGCTCTCCGATCTCCTTAACCTTTTCCTGGTGGCCAGGGAAAACCCGGCCAAACACATTGACCTTCAGGCTCCGGTAATGGTCCCTGGCCAGCTCAGGGCCGTAATACACGGCGATGACCTCAGGGCTCTCCCCGGCCGGCAGATCCCACTCTCTCCAGTACACCACAGCACCTTCACTGGTGTAGCAGGTTTGATTCTCCGGAGGTGGCACATCTTTGTGGCAAGGAATGGAGAAGTTCACCTCCCTTCCTGACCAGCGGGAGTGAAGCACCTCTGCCTCCCATGGAGCGGCACCCAACACGATACGGCACGTTTCCGGGGCGGACTCATGATCCAGCTCAACCTCAAGGGTTCCGCCGCGCTCAAAAGTGAGTCTGATGACCCTCATCATATCACTCCTACTGTACGGGGTGTTGGTGTCCATGTTCGCTGTGGGCGGGGCAATATCCTCTCCAAAAAGAGGGTTATTATGATGTGATGGAAAAGTTTTAAGTACTGGAGGACATTCTCACGAATACCTCATGCGCACGGCGGGTACCTAATGCCAGTGAGATGCTTGGCCTTGGCCGGACGCCCACCGTTTTCGTATTGTAGCGGAACTTGATTGGCCTAGTTGCATGGAGGACGAAAAGGGGGTTGGCATTGTATAATATTCGATGGGGTTGCCGGTCATCCAAGAGCGTTTGAATCGACTGCGTTGAATTTGAGGGGTGATGTAGTGACGAGGCAAAACAACTTGCAGGAACTAGGCCAGAGACTGCGCTCGGCGAGGAAGGAGAGGGGGTTGACCCTGCGAGAGCTCAGCGACAGGTGCGGCCTGTCCGTGAGCTTCATTTCGCAGATAGAGAAGGGTAGTACGTCTGTAACAATTACCTCGCTGGAAAAGATCGCCAACGCCTTGGGTATTTCCATGGAAAGCCTTTTCAAGGTACCAAAGGAAGGCAAGAGCATCGTACGGGCAAACGAACGGCAGGGCTTCCAGATAGACAACAGGGATATTATCTACTACAGGCTGTCCGATGATTCCCTGGAGAAGAAGAACCTAGAGGTGTTCGTGGTACACCTGTTACCCTCCGCTAGGTGGACCAAGACGCTCCCGTACACCCATGTGGGAGAGGAATTCGGTTTCGTGCTCGATGGGGTCCTCAGCATGGTATTCCAGGGGCAGGAGACCGACCTGTATCCTGGAGACAGCATTCACATCAAGTCAACGATACCCCACAACTGGCTGAACAAGACAGACAAGGTGGTCAGCGCATTGTGGGTGTTTACTCCAACGATCTCCTGAAGAACACCTAGCAGCACGGGCTGGACAGTACGATGACGGATGCATCCATTCTCGGCTCTTCAAAGCCGGTTTCCGGGCGTGCTATTCAAGTGACAACGAATAAGAGCTGGTGCCAGCCCCTGGGGCTCGCCGTCTGGCCTCGCGATCATAGCGTGGTCATGGGGTCTTTGCCCACACCAGGCAAGAATGCCGGCTTAGGTGCCATTTCCACCTCAGCCTGAGCCTCTGGCCTCTTGTTCTAGGTCATTCTCCTGACCGGTTAATGGTCAGAATCGATGTGGTGGACCTGGTGGACCAGCGCGCTGGGTCCTTGGGGGCACCTTGGGTGCCTGCATCCCCAGCACAGCCGTCAACCTAGCCCTCCGTCGCCCCCACCTTGAAGACCTCAGAATTGAGTTCTTCCGTACCAGGAAGAACGCGAGCACCATAGACGGAATCCGCGTGAGCCCTGTCGATATACCCGTCCAAGAGATCCTCCCTAACTTGCTCGGTCTCCCGTTCTAGCGGGTCGCCGTAGCCGCCACCGCCCCCAGATTCCACCCTTATCACGTCCCCAGACCTGACCTTCATCCCATTGACTTTGAGTATTCTCTTCTCCCCAGGGGTTGACGGGTTGACGACCACTGCCGGGGGTTTGCCCGGATGGCCGCCAAGGATCCCCCAGGCGGGGTTCTTGGAGCGCTCCCACCACAGGTACAGGCTGCCGTCCTCACAGTGTACCTGGTACTCCCTAACCACTCCATTGCCGCCCCTGAATCTCCCCGGACCGCCGCTGTTGGGCCGGAGTTCATAACGGTTAACGGTCACAGGGTACTTCGACTCCAGCACCTCGACGGGCAGGTTCTTGAAGTCCCCGCTGACGTTGTTTATAAGGGCGTTCTGCCCGTCACCACCGTCAAAAGCCCCCCAGCCGCCAACTGTGGCCTCAACGGTAAGGAAGGGTGCCCCGGTGTGGGGATCGGTGCCCGCGAAGTTTATACACATCGAATCCCCGTAGTGAGCCGCCGCAGCCCGGCGGGGAATGGCGGGAGCCAGGGCCTTTGTAATGAGGTCTATCAACAAGCCCAGGTGGGAAAAGTACCACTGTACCGCGGCAGGTTCCTCGGCCGCGAAGATCGACCGTCTGAGGGCTTTCACGGTCAACCCCCGGAAGTTCCCGCCGTTTACCGGTGACTGAGGGCTAACCAGTGCCTTGTAGGCCACCCGGCATGCGGAGACGGTTTGAGGGAGCCCGCAGTTGGTGGCTCCCTTGGTCTGTGGGCTGGACCCCTCGAGATCGATGATCATGTCAGACCCCGCTATAATCACCTTGACGCGGACCCTAACCGGTTCATCACCCTGGCCGTCGTTATCCAGAAACCCCTCGGCTTCGTAGGTACCGTCAGCAATTCCTGCGACCACCCCCCGGTCGATGGCTTCCGACTGAGCGAAGATGTCTGTGACCGCGGCCCTGACAGTGTTCAGCCCGAACCTGCCCACGATCTCCTTGAAACGCTTTTCCCCTGTTAGACATGCAGATATCTGGGCATTCATGTCACCCATCGCTGCCTCGTGAAAACGACTGTTTCTGACTATGAGGTCAATGATGTCGATTCGAGCGCGCCCCTTGTCGATGATCTTGGTGGGACCCAGGCGAATGCCTTCCTGGTAGATCTCGGTGCTGTCGGTGGACTCCCCTGGGTCCTTTGACCCCACATCGAGCCAGTGAGCCCGGTTGGCGGAGAAGCCGATGATCTGCCCGTCCAGGAATATGGGGGCGTATACTGTGACGTCGTTCAGGTGGGTTCCCGTCATGTAGGCGTCATTTATGATCAGGACGTCCCCCTCCTGGAAGAAGTCGATCCCGTACATCTCGATGGTCTTCTTGATGCACTCATCCAGGTTGCCCAGGAATATGGGGAGTCCCGCTGACTGGCCAAGCATCTCGGCCTTTTCGTTGAACAATCCCACGCTGCAGTCTTTCATCTCATAGATCACAGGGCTGAAGGCGCTCCTAAAGAGGCTCGCGTTCATGTCCTCCGCGGCGGACTGAAGGGCGTTACGGATGATCTCCACCGTAACTGGGTTCACGCGAACGTCTTGGCTCATCTTCACTCCACCTCCACAGCGCTGACCAGCAGGCTGCCAAAACGGTCGATCTTGACATGGTAGCCCGGAGGGACCACAGTGGTCGCCGTGAACTCCTCAATGATTGCGGGCCCCAGGAAAGCATGCCCCGGCCCAAGATGGTCCCTCGCAAACACCCCGGCTGGCAGGGAAAGGCCTCCGAAGACAATGGGCATGACAGCCCTGGGACGGGGTTTAGCCTCAGAAGCCGGGGCGACAGGCTGCACGCCCGTGGAAATGCTCCCAATGCCAACTACCCGGAGGTTGACGATCTCAGCGGCACCCTTTGGGCTGCTATGGCCATAAATCTGCTTGTGCCTTTGGTGGAAGTAATCTGTCATGGAGGCCACCGAACCGGCCCCCAGCCGGCCCTCCGGCACCGGCACGTTCACCGTGTACTCCTGGCCAACGTACCGCATGTCGGCGGTCCTTGAGAAGGCCGTCTGGTCACCGGTGATTCGCTGGCACGTGAGAACGTCCCCGACCCTTTGTTCCATCCTGAAGTAGAGGGACTCCATCAGATGGGTGTCGGCTTCTTCCACAGGTTGCACCAGCGTCAGCACCTCATCATGCCTGATGTCGCTTTGGAGCATACCCCAGGCCGAGAAGGCTCCGGGGAATCTAGGTACCAGGACATGACTGATCCCTAGAAGCTGGGCGATGAACACGGCGTGCATGGGCCCAGCGCCACCGAATGCCACCAGGGTGAACTCTCGAGGATCGATGCCCTTGCGAATGGTGATGGTACGGATGGCATCAGCCATCTTCGCGTTGACCACTTCGCATATCCCCTCGGCCGCCTGTTCGATGCTGAGGCCGAGCTGCCCGGCTATCGACGCGACGGCCTCCACCGCCCTGTGCTTCGAGAGCCGCATGTTGCCTCCAAGGAAGTGATCTGGATCGATGCGCCCGAGTACCACATTGGCATCAGTGACCGTGGGAAGGGTGCCACCCCTGCCGTAACAGGCCGGGCCTGGCTGAGCACCGGCACTCTGGGGCCCGACCCGGAGGCCACCCCCTTCGATCCATGCGATAGAGCCGCCTCCAGCGCCGATGGTGTGAATGTTCACCATGGGCGTAAGGACGGGGAAACCCTGCAGGTTTGTCTCAGTGGTGACGTCGGCGTGACACTCTATGACCATGGTGACGTCGAAGCTGGTGCCGCCCATATCCATACCAATGAGGTTTCCCGTCCCCATAGCCCTTGCCAGCGAGGCGCCGCCAACGGCTCCGCCCACAGGGCCGGACAGCAGGGTTTGAATGGGGTGGGCCCGGGCGACCTCCGCTGTCATCACACCCCCGTTGGAGCGCATTATGTATAGCGGCTCCTCCATGCCCCCCTCCCTCACCTTGCTCTCAAGCCGGGAAAGGTATCTCTCAACGATCGGGGCGATGTAGGCGTTCAGGACGGTAGTGCTCGTCCTCTCGTATTCCCGCCACTCCCTGGCAACCTGATGCGACAGGGATAGCGAGACTCCCGGCAACTCCTCTTGGAGCACGCTTCCCAGGAGCTCCTCATGAACGGGGTTCTTGTACGCGTGAAGGAGACTGATGGCAACAGAATCGTAGCCGCCGGCCCTGAGCCTGGCGGCGAGCTCCCGCGCGTCAGCCACGTCTAGGGAGACGCTCACAGTGCCATCGGAGAGCACCCGTTCCCTTACCTCAAACACATCCCTGCGCCTGACCAGTGCCTTGGGCTTATGGTAGTGAACGTTGTACATGTCAGGCCGGTTCCCCCGGGCGATCTCGTAGATATCCCGGAAGCCGCTGGTGGTAATGAGGGCCACAGCCGCCCCTTTGCGCTCCAAGAAGGCGTTCAAACCCGCTGTGGTGCCATGAACGCAGAAACCGATGGCGGAAAAACCCTGCACGAGCTGGGCTAGCCCCTCGAGCACCCCTGCGGAGAGGTCCGAGGGTGTGGTGGAGACCTTGCCGGTATGGTATTCCTGGGTCTTTTCATTGTAGAGGACGAAATCAGTAAAAGTGCCACCGATATCCATCGCTGCGCGGAACCTCTTCACCAGATCCATCCCCCCTGAAAGGTACCTGCGCCATCTCATCCGGGATCCTGCCAGCGGCCGGCCTAAAACAACTTGGGCGTGCTCACGGCCACAACCTTGACAGGGCTGTCCGTACGGTTTTCCCAGTTGTGCGGGATCTGGGAAGCAAGATGGATGGTATCCCCATCTACCAGCTGGAACTCCTTGTCCTCCACTAGGACAGTGAGGGTGCCTTCCAAGACGAGCACGAACTCCTCCCCTGGATGGCTGTAGGGCTCGACATGAGAGTACCCCGGCAAGAGGGTGATCATCAGGGGCTCCAGCACCCTGCCGGCAAAACCCGCCGCAAGGCTGCTGTATATCCAGTCCTGAGTCACCTCCATCCGGAATTCGGTCCGTTCCCCTGGCCGGGTGACCCGCACGCCGTTGGTCGCCAGGCTTGGAGCCGGGAAGAAGTAAGACAGCTCGACATCCAGCGCCGTGGCAACCTTTTGCAGCGAAGTGATGGTCAGCGAGGCGATCCCCCGCTCGGCCTCGGAGATGAAACTCTTGGAAAGGCCTGTTTGGGAGCTGAGGTCCTCCAGAGTGAGACGCCTTTGTTGCCTCAGGTCCCGGATTCTCTTCCCGATCTCCCGCATTTCGAGCCTCCAAGGATTAGTGTCAGGACCCATCACCAGTAGGTCTGAGGGATATTCGCCGTGACCGAACAGGATTCCTCCTGGGTGAAACACGTACCGGCGCTTCGCGTAGGGTAGGAGAAGCTCCTTCGAGGAACCAGGCCCAGGTAGGGTTCTTACAACGCCGCGACCAGATGAGGCTGTCCCGTCTTGACACCTGCGAAGAAGCGTTGCGGCCCGCCTGCCGTGAACATCACCGTCATGACAATCCAGATTGCCGGGGTAAGGGGGCCCCCAGGAACAGGTTCCCGGGGAACTCCCCAAATGAAGCCCCCGGCAGCACGTGATAGGCATGGGTGAGCGCGAAAGGTGCTGCCAGCGGTGCCGCGATTGATCAAAGCCTGAACCCCTTCCCTCCCCCGGGTGTTCCGTGCCTAAACCTGCTGGCCGGCGAGTCTTCTGCCCGCGATGGAATGCGGGTGGGACTAGACAAAATACATGAACACTCGGTTGGCCAAGGCAAAGCCCCGCCGGGTAAGCCTCAAGGCTCCAGGGGTCATTTCCGCCAGCCCCTGTGACACCAGGTCACCCGTGACACCCGGATAGGCCTGGTCCAGTGACACACCGTGTCTTTCCCTGAAGGCATCCAGGTCAAGCCCCCTGGTGGTCCGGAGGGCGAGGATCACCGTTTCCCCCAGCTGCTGCCTAGGGCTCAAAACCTCTTCGCCTGCCACCCACTCGCCCAGCCGGACCCCCTCCACATATGAGGCCGGCAGCGCGAGATTCCACCACCGTCTCGGGCCCCTGTGGGAGTGAGCGCCAGCCCCCAGTCCCACGTAGTCCCGGTTCAGCCAGTACGCCATGTTGTGCCGGCAAGCCCGGCCGGGAACGCAGTAGTTGGAGATCTCGTAGCGATGGTATCCGCTGTTTTCAAGATACCTTCCCAGAAGCCACTCCATCTGCTCCTGCACATCCTCCCCTGGCAGGACAAGGCGGCCGAGACCGATGTCTTCATGGAAGGGTGTTCCCTCCTCGACCTTGAGCGGGTAGACAGAGATGTGCTCTACACCGAGAATAAGTATCCGTTCAAGGGTGTGCCTGAAGGAATCCAGGGTCTGACCCGGGAGCCCCATCATCAGGTCCACGCTGATGTTGTCAAAGCCCTCATTCCTTAGCACTTGAAAACAATTGAGGGCATCCTGGGCCGTGTGTATCCGACCCGCCAGGCGCAGCACCTGGTCATCCAGGGACTGGACACCCAGGCTGATGCGGGTTGCTCCTGCCTGCCGGAGGATACGAGCCTTGCTGCTGTCCAGGGTGCCCGGGTTGGCTTCCACCGTGACCTCGGCGCCCACCGGCAGCACGAAGACCTGAAGGACCTCCTCCAGCAGCCTGCGGAGGTAGAGGGCGGGGAAACATGTGGGGGTCCCACCCCCGAAGTAGGCGGTAAGGACAGGGCCTTCTCCCTGGCGGTGCCTGGCTTCCTGGATGAGAGCATCAAGGTACGGTTCTACCAGGTCAGGGCATAGGGGATAGGAATTGAAGTCGCAGTAGGGGCACTTCCTAAGGCAGAAGGGAACGTGAACATAGACCCCCGGGCCCGAGCCTACTTCCTCTCGAGAACCGCCATGAAGGCCTCCTGGGGGATCTCCACGTTCCCCACCATCTTCATGCGCTTCTTGCCCTCTTTCTGCTTCTCCAAGAGTTTTCTCTTCCGGGTCACGTCTCCGCCGTAGCACTTGGCCAAGACATCCTTCCTGGCAGCCTTCAGCGTCTCCCTGGCAATCACGCGGGACCCCACCGCCGCCTGGATGGGCACGTCGAACAGGTGCCTGGGAATGAGCCTCCTCAGCCGGTCAACCAGGTCTCTCCCCTTTGCCTGGGCGTCATCCCTGTGTACCACAACACTGAGGGCATCCACGGGCTCGGCGTTCACCAGGATGTCGAGTTTCACCAGGGAGGCCTCCCGGTAGCCGGCAAACTCATAGTCCAGGGAGGCATACCCCCTGGTCTTTGACTTGAGCTGGTCGAAGAAGTCATACATGATCTCTCCCAGGGGGACCTCGTAGGTGAGAACCACCCTCTCAGGGGACAGGTACTCCATGTTCAGGTATCCCCCCCTCCGTGCCTGGCACAGCTCCATGACAGGGCCCACGAAGTCCGAGGGTGCGATAATGGTGGCCTTCACAATGGGCTCTTCGAAGACCCGGATGTCCCCAGCCGGGGGAACGCTGGAGGGGTTGTCTATCTCGAGGGTTTCGCCCCTCTCGGTAAGGATCCGGTAGACCACGTTGGGTGCCGTTGTAAGAAGCCTGAGCCCGTATTCCCTCTCCAGGCGCTCCCTGACAATGTCCATGTGGAGCAAGCCAAGGAACCCGCAGCGGAAACCGAACCCCAGGGCGTCTGAGGTCTCACCCTCAAAGCTCAGGGCCGCGTCATTGAGCTGGAGCTTCTCCAGGGCATCCCTGAGGAGCGCGAAGTCACTGCTGTCCACAGGGTAGATCCCGCAGTAGACCATGGGCTTCGCCGGCCGGTAGCCAGGCAGGGGGACCTGGGCGCCTCCAGTGGCCAGGGTGATGGTGTCTCCAACCCTGCAATCGCGCACTTTTCTGATACTCGCGGCGATAAACCCCACGTCGCCCACGGAGAGCACCCCAACAGGATCGGGGTGCGGCCGGAAGACCCCGACATCGGAGACCTCGTGCACACGCCCCGTGGACATCAACCTTATGTGCTGGCGGGGCCTTATCTCGCCATCCATTACCCTGATGTAGGCGATGACACCCCGGTATGAGTCGTAGTGAGAGTCAAAGATGAGGGCCCTGAGGGGATCAGCGGGGGATCCTTTGGGTGGGGGTATCCTGTGGATCACAGCCTCGAGCACCTCGCGAACACCGGTACCCTCCTTGGCGCTCACGGAGAGCACGGAACCGGGATCAAATCCGATGACCTCCTGGATCTCCCGGATCACCCGGGCGGTATCAGCGTTGGGCAGGTCTATCTTGTTGACGACGGGTATGATCTCCAGGTCGTGCTCCATGGCCATGTAGAGGTTGGCTAGGGTTTGCGCCTCGATGCCCTGGCAGGCATCCACCAAGAGGAGCGCACCCTCGCAGGCAGCCAGGCTCCTGGACACCTCATAGGTGAAGTCAACGTGGCCAGGTGTGTCAATGAGGTTGAGGTTATACGTAAAACCGTCCAGTGCCGTGTAGGAGAGCCTCACCGCCTGGGCCTTGATGGTGATTCCTCGCTCCCGCTCCAGATCCATCTGGTCCAGGAACTGCTCCTCCATTTTCCTCCCAGGGACAGCGTGGGTGCATTCAAGCACCCTGTCGGCCAGGGTTGACTTGCCGTGGTCAATGTGGGCGATTATGCAAAAGTTCCTGGTGAGGGACTGCGCCCCCGTGGCGTCACTGGCCATGTCTGTGGGTTTCCCCCTGCTCGGGCCTGGATTTCTCTACAATTATAGCATTGGGCCATGGGGGCTTCAATAAGAAGGGGAAACTACCCGTGGGGGCCAGGCACAACACACCCGCCCTGTGACGCGGCAAGGGTAGAAAAGGTGAGAGTCCCGTGCTAGCGGAACTGGAACTTGGAGAGTGTGTTCACCAGCCTTTCCACAGCCTCGCGCGCTAGAGTCCAGAAGCGCTCCAAGTACGCGCCATCAAGGGGGACCTCCAGCTGCCGGGTATAGGCGGGACCCACCATTTGTGCTACCCTGGCCTCGGCTAGGGTCAATGCCGCAAAGACGCCGGCAATCGCTGTGGAGAGGATGAGAAGGTAGGGAAGTCTGCTGGGACCTCCCTTTTGGCTGTGAGCTCCCTTCATCGCTGGATGCCCCCTTTCCACCTGGTAATGGTGCCCACAAACCCCGCCGGGTATTCCCTCAGGGCAAATCCCCGTACTCCACCATCCTCGCCAGGGTTTCCGCCAGGATCTCCGCGGTGTAGAGACACTCATCCAAGGTATTCTCCACGCCGCCCACCTCTAGCAGGAGAGCGCCCGGCGACAGGTGCTGGTTGTACCGGTCGCTCTTGGGGTATATCCCGAGGCTCAGGCCAGGGTAGCTGTGCTCCATGTGCCTGACGAGATCCAGCGCGAATTCGTAGTTCCTCTTCCATTCAGGATGCGGCAGTCGCTGGTCCGTTCCGAGCACCACCATGACCCTGGCGGCCTGCCTGCCCAAGAAGGAGATAGTGGTGTCCTTCCTGGGCCTGGCATCCCGGTGTATGTCCAGGAGCACTCTGAGGGATGGATTGTCCGCCATCATCTGCTCGGCAGTGGTGAGGGACCGCAGGTAGGCTCCAAGCTTGCCAGGGTCATCATGAATCACCGTGCTGTGAACAACCGCGATGTCGTGCTGGTCCAGGCACTGGGCCAGGTGTCTCCCTATCTCTACCACTGTTATGGACATGTCCCAGGAGTGAGCATCGTCGTAGTTGGTGGAGAGCGGGTGCATGTCTGGAAGGAACGACTCCCTGGCGTGGGTGTGGTAGATGCCCACCAGGGGTTCGCCCAGGACACTGCGGGTTCTCTCCGGTTTCTTCACCTCCTCGGAAATAGGAGGGGGCGCGGTGACCGGCGTATCGGGTACCGGTGATGCCCACCCCGAGGCGGGCGAGGAGAAGAGGGCGGGAAGGGCAGCCCGCAGGATGCTTCCTGGGTCTCTCGGGTCCACACCTGCCAAGGCCTGCAGCGCCATCTCTCCAGCCCGGGGAAGGACTGCCTCATCACTCCCTTCGAACCATTGCGTCAGGCCTGGGAGGGTCGACAAGAGTGAGACCCGGGGGTAGTCCAAGGCTGCCAGGAACTCCCTGTACTTTGAAGGGGCTCTGGCATCTTCCACCGGGCTGAAGACTGGGAGCGCAGGCTCCTGGGGCAGCAGCACACGAGGGTCTAAGGCGAAGCCCATGGCAAGCACAACGACAATAATGTAGGCCAAGACCATCTTGGCCTTAGGCCTCCATTTGAACCGCCGCAGGCTCAATCTGCGAAAGACCACTCCAGTCACCACCTGGAGACCGATTCACAGGACATCTATATGCTCCGGGTGGCACAAAGATGAAATGGCCCCGGCCGGAGCCGGGGCCGAGTGGATGCCTTCCCTACCTCAAGGCTGTGGGCACAAAGGCATCCACGAGACCGATTACCACCGCGGCCAGCAATGCTCCCAACACCGTCACGCTCATGGTGGGAACAAGGAACTGGGCCAGGAAGATGACTACAGCGGCGGCAATGAAGCCGGTGATGCCGCGGCTCTGGGGAGATGCCTTTTCTCCCAGGAGTAGTTCTGCCAGGTAACCAAGGACCGCGATGGCCACGGCCGCGATAAGGGCGTTGACGAAGCCAGCGATCTGGAAACCCGGGAGAAAAGTACTCATGACCAGAAGGACCAAAGCCGATACGATGAAGCGCACGACAAGCCTGAACACCATCACTTCACCTCCTGTCCTCGAATTGGCATTGCTCCTATAAGATTGCCCAAGGCCTATAAGTATATTCCATCTTGAGGTGAAGCGCAGGCCGGGCTATCGAGTCGCAATACTTCCAATGGCTAGGTTGCCCTCTATAGCGTTTGTATTCGTAAGATTGCGAAGGGATGCCATGGCCGAAGAGACCCTCAAAAGGTGGACATCGGGAGAAAGCGAAGTTGAGGAAGGTTTGCGAGGTTCCGGCGTGCGGCACCGGAGGTGCAGCACTTTTGAGGTCTCCCCCAAGGTCATGCGGAACCCAGGTGAAAGAGCAGGCCGGGCATAAGGGGCGCGCGGCTATAGATCCATGGACGTAAGAACCTTTCCTAGGGAGTCACGTTACGGTAAGCTTGGTACCGACGCCGCTTACAGCAATGTACATTCTCAGGGTACAGGCTGCGCCCTCTTGCCAGTACAACTTCCTCAGGCTAGAGGCACTTGCCAAGGTGAAGCCTGAGGCAGCACTTGGTGCAGCACTGTTCAACCTAGCGGCTCAGGTAGCGCTTGGACATGGAAGCCACGAGAGAGCAATCAGTGTCCACCATCCGATAATCGTTTGGAAAGTTGAAGCACCTTGGTGTCCCTGTTCGTGTGGACAGGACTACAATCAACGTACGATGGGGGCGCTCATGAGACAACAGGGACTCAACAGCTGTGAAAGTAGGGCTGGCTTCGATAATTTACCGTGTGTCTCTAGCCCCAATTGTCGGCAACATGGTTGCTTACCTCCGGATTTGGGGCTAGCTGCGTTGGCCCCAGTTTACGTCTGGGAAGCAGCAGAATGGTGGGCCCCCTGGTGGATCTAAACAGCCTGTGCTTAAGTCTTAGCCTTGTCGGCGCAAGCCTAGGCTTGGGTGTTTCCTGTGCTTCTTATGCCTCTTCAAGATCCAATTCAACTTGTTCGAGGGTCCGTTCGCCACCATGGCCGGACTATCACGATTAGCGGCAACATAGTCGCAGCAATAAGTATACCCCGTTGAGGAGTTGAAGTGCCATGATTCGATCACTTCGACAGTGCTGCGCTTCCTTCGTCAGGACTGCTATCTATACAGTCTTAGCAACTAAACCTCTATATGAGTAGTCGGTTATGAACATGTGCGCGGGGGCTTCCGTGATAAGCAGCTCAGGTTTTATTGTTCGGCCCAGCACCTGAACGGTAACCCCGCAGGCCCAGAATACGGGGATTTCTCCCGGCTTTATAGTCACTGGATCGCCAAAATCGGGCTTGTGGATATCCGCTATTCCCAAGGCTTCGGGGAAACCGACATGAACTGGCGCTCCGTGAGCCTTCGGCATCGCCCCTGTGATCTGAATGGCCTGGGAAACCATTTGGGAGGGTATCGGCCTCATAGTAACCGCCATATTGCCCCGGAATATGCCGGCCGGCATGCACTCTCTGTTGGTGATGAATATCGGCACTCTTTTCCTTTCTTCAACGTGCCTCAAAGGTATGCCGTGATCCGCCAGTTCGCCCTCAAAAGTGAAGCTACAACCCAGCATGAAGCCTACAAGATCGTCTCTCCAGTACTTAGTGATGTTGCTAGGTTCATCGATTAGGTCACCCTTAGCGTAGACCCTGTACCTTGGTAAGTCATGCCTTATGTCACTTCCCGGGGCTATATACCCCGCCTCTGGATTCCCTGGCTCAGTGACATCGACAACGGGGCAAGGTGCGGGATTGCGCTGGCAGAATAGCAGAAAGTCAAAAGCCAAGACCTTTGGCAAGATGGCTAGTCCCGTCTGCATGTACCCTTTTGCGCAACCAACGGTTGTACCAAACCATGTTCCCTCACGGATCCTCTGTCGAATTTCTCTCGGAGTCTCACTCACTTTGTCTTCCCCCTTAGAAGCAACTCTGCCCCATTATTCGCCAAATCAGTGGGCGAGGGCTTTGCCCCTCCCTATACTGAAGTCCCCTGCTATTCCGGTTTGCCAACCGCATCTTGCTCCCCTTGTGTGATATCCCAAAGGCTCCTAGTCTTGCCGGGCACTCATCAACCTGATACTGAAGCGGTTCGGGTGACCAAGAGATTACGAAAATCCTATCAGCCAAGAATGCATTCGAGTCCAGCTACCTCAATCAGTTTCTTGTGCTCCCAGAGATCCTCTATCGCCATGCACTTGACATCTGGTAATGCGTATTTCTTGCCAAGTCTTGGGTACTTCACCGAGCCATAATTGTGGTAGGGCAGAAGATTCATAGTCTTGAGCCCGAGGCTTTTTACATACCCCGCGGTGTTCATCAGGTTCTCCACCCCATCATTGAACCCCGGTATGACGGGCATCCTTACTAGAACCTTCGCTCCGTTCTCAACCAAGCGCGCCAGGTTAGCCAGTATGGTTTGGTTGGAGCGTCCGGTAAGCCGCTTGTGAGCAGAATCGTCCATGTGTTTCAGATCGTAAAGGAATAAGCCCGTATAGAGCAGAACGGTCTCTAGAACCTTCCACTCTGCGTAGCCGCAGGTTTCGATGGTAGTATGAAGGCCCTTCTCCGTAGCTGCCTTCAGGAGATCCGTGAGGAACTCCGGCCACACAGTGGGCTCCCCGCCACCAATTGTGAGGCCACCACCCGAGTGCCGGTAAAACACCTCGTCTCTTAGGACAACATCCATAACCTCAGATACAGTCATCCACTGTCCAACCGTCTTGCGCGCATTCGCGGGGCATGCAGTGGTACACGCCCCGCAAGTCTGGCACTTGGTCCTGTCAGTTGTCAGCTGGCCCGCGGGATCCTTGAAGATTGCCCCGTATTGACAAACCGCTGTGCAACCGCCACAATCACAGCAGTCATTCTCAAGAAAGATCATCTCTACTTGGCTGGTCAGGGACTCTGGATTGGCACACCAAAGACACCTGAGAGGGCATCCCTTAAGGAACACCAGAGTTCTTATTCCCGGCCCATCGTGGATGGCGAACCGCTCAATATCAAATACTACAGCACCTGCGGCGCAGGAGCCTACTTCCATGGGATCCCTCCTCACCCCGCACTGCTTTTGACCGCACGGCTGCCCCGGAGGCCTCTAGTTCATCTCCAGGTATTCCGTGCGCGCAATGATGTCGTCCTGCATCTCCCTAGAAAGGTGTACGAAGTAAGCGCTATAGCCGGCTACCCGAACCATCAGGGCCCCGTATCGTTCGGGATGCTCCTGTGCCCTTCTCAGGGTGTCGGCTGAGATTATGTTGAATTGTAGGTGAAAGCCCCCAAGTTCAAAGAAGGATTTCACCAAGGCGATCAGGTTATCGGTGCCCCGCTCCCCGTCCACAACTGATGGGTTAAACTTCATGTTATACAAAGTTCCTGCAGTGTGGTTTGCGTGGCGTATCTTGGCCACTGACTTGAGCGCGGCCGTCGGGCCGTGGAGGTCAGTCCCACGCCATGGGGATACACCGTCCGCCAGGGGTTCACACATCTTTCGCCCGTAGGGAAGTGCCCCCACCACCGCACCGTGAGGTACATGGGACGCTACAGGGTAGAGAGCAGAAATGAACCTGCAGCCCCTCCGGCTACGGTATTTCTGGCACTCTCGAAAGCTGTGTTCGGTAACCTCCAAGGCGAACTGATCCACATCATTGTCATCATTGCCGTACTTTGGTGCCTCGTTCATCAGGGACAGCCTTAGGGTCTCGTACCCTTCAAAGTTGGCGGACAGAGCATCCAAGAGGTCCTCCATGCTTACCCTTTTCTCGTCAAAAACAAACTTCTTAACAGCTGCGAGGGAATTGGATACATCCGCGACTCCTGTTCCCAGGAAAGCGGGCCCCGCGTTATATCTGGCGCCACCCATGGTTATGTCAAGGCCTCTCTTCACGCAGTCCTCTATTGTGGTGGAGCCAAAGGGCATGGGGCAGAATAGCTCGTGGGCCTCCTCGCAAATGACCGCCGCTGTTGCAAGATGCTTGATGAAGAAGCTGATTTGATCAAAGACAGCCCGTTTGAACTGGTTAAACGAGTTGAAGTCCCTGGGATCTCCTGTCCTTGCCCCTACGTACTCCCCGCTGAGCCTGTGATACCCGTCAAACAGGGCGAATTCCACCGCGGAACCGAAGTTGTAGTGTCCCCCGTCACTCCACTGGGCCATCTTCCCAGCGGCGTTTGGTTCCACACAGCCCACGATAGCACAGTCTCTGGCATCTTCCAGCGACACGCCCTTAAGTAGCATCATCTGGATTGTGGCTTTATCGTTGTGGATGGCGGGAAAGCCGTCCCCCAGCTTCACCAGATCGAATACTTTAACAAGCAAGTCGCGGGGCGTATCGTCGTGAACCCTAACGGAGAGTGAGGGCTGGAACAGCCTCACGTTCATGGAGGCCTGGACACACATGTAGGAGAGTTCGTTGGTGGCGTCAGACCCATCGTGCGTCACGCCACCCACTCCGAGGTTCAGGAAGGGATTATATCCTGCGAAGAACCGAGCGTCATCCTTGCTGTGGAGCCAGACTGCCTCAGATAGCTTTATCCACAGGCACTCGATTAATTCCTGGGCCTCTTCCTGGGTTATGCGCCCATCTTCCATATCTTTCCTAAAGTACGGGTACATGTACTGGTCAAAGCGCCCGGGCGAGTAGGCTGGCGCATTCACCTCCATGGCTAGTCCCATCTGAACGAACTGCACCATCTGCATGGCCTCATGAAATGTTCTAGGCGGGTTGCCGGGGACATGAAGGCATACGGATGCGATCCCCTCCAATTCCGCCTGTCGCCGGGGTTCTGTCTCTGATGCGGCCTGCCGCTGGGCTTCTTCGGCGTAGCGCTTCGCCAGGTGCACGATGCCCTCCGAAACGAGAACCACGGCTTCAAGGAAGTCCAGCCTATGTTTATGGGCAGGGTTCTCAGGATCATAGGCCTTCATGACCTCAAGCGTTTCATCCCTTATCGCGTTGAAGCCCTTGGGGAATACCACGTTCCCATATCCGGGTGACATCTCCCCCGGACCGTTAAAGGACTTAATTAGAACGTCACAGATATCAGTTCCCACTGCAAGCCTGCGCGTATCCTCCGGCACCTTGTCAAGGAACCACTCGTACAGAGACCTTCCTTTCCAGTAGGGAAGGATCTCTTCCCTGATAAGCCTCTTGGTCTCCTGGGCAACGTCGTACGGGTCCTGAGGCCTTGAGCTCATTGTGTCAAGTTCTTCTTCCACCCAGCCCCAGCAGATATCCGGGCAGAAGATGGCCATCCGTGGCCTGGAACCAGGGCTCCCCACCACTAGCTCATCGGGCCGAATGGCAATGGTCTTTGTTTCGCAGAGCCTCTTGAAGGCTTTGGCCTTTCTGATGATCATGGGCTCGCCTTCTGTCTCTCTGAACACTCTGGTAAACACAAGGGCCCTCTCCGCGCATAGACCTGGCTTGAGAGACAGGTGATCCTCTCGGAGTCTGGCAATGCGTTCAGTGCAGGCACGACTCATTGGCATCTCCCCCGTTTCTAGATAGTGACTACCTCGTCCGCCCTTCACTGTTGGATACGAGTGCAGCAGCGCGATTAGGACTATTCAGGAATGGTATGCTGTATGCTATGGCTTTGAGCAAGCGTTCCTTCCCTGGAGGACACTCGCCGAAATGTGACCCAATCCTGAGGCTCCGCTATCGAACTTGATGACATGTGGCATACCCTAAAGCATAGAGGAGACTCTGCGCAACCCTACTTGGGCGGGCACCTTACGAGCAAGCACAAGTCAAGGCCCGGCACCCAAAGTGGCCGCAGACATCACCTGGCTGAAGAACCTATTGGGGCATCCCCTGCGGTCACCGCCTTTGGCTTTCGCTTCTCGGTTGTCAGTATCGCTCGTTTGCGTGTCTATCCCATGACGCCTCCAGCAGTGATATTGATGTCTTCACCGCTGATGCTGGAACCCGCAGCCCCCGTCAGGTAGATCACCATATCAGCTACATGGTCTGGCCTAACCAAACGCTTCAGGGGGTAATCATAGAAGAGCCGCATGACCTCTTCCTCTGTGATCCCCTTCATCCTGGCCTGTTCCCTTACAACGCGCTCAGGTGCAATCTTTCCGCCTTTAAGCCCGGACATGGCCTCCTCAAGGCCCTCGAAGACTACCGCTGGCCCCTCGTGCACCATCATGTCGGGATTTACAGCTGACCGTTTCACGACAGAGCCCTCCGGGGCCAGGTTCCCCCTGAGCACGGTAATGCCACCATCCGTTCGAAAGGGGTTATCCCGAGCCCTTATGGTATCACGATCAAGCCAATCAGCACTGGCGGCCACTCTAAGAATGGGTCCCCTTACCGTCGAGGCATCTGATATCATGTCGCCAAGGGCTTTCAAGACCGCTGGCACACCTCCAGCATTGTGAGAATCGTCGATGGTAGCCGGCCAGACGGGCTCACCCGCACAAGACATGGTGTCTCATCGCTCAGTCTATCAATGGACACTAGATCGAGGCCCAGGTCTAGTTCGTTGGAGAGTGCCAAGAGGTGGAGCACCAGGTTGGTGGAGCCGCCGATGGCGAGCCCTACCCGGGCGGCGTTCTCTAGGGCTGCCCTTGTCAAGATCAGGCTGGGCCTTAAACCCTCATTGACCAGGCGGACCGCAAGTCGACCCGTCTCCAGCGCCTGCCGCATTTTGGCGGAGGATACCGCGAGGGTCGTAGTGGACTGGGGAAGCGCGAGCCCTAACGCCTCGGTGAGGCATGCCATGGTGTTGGCTGTCCCCATCATTGAGCAGGTCCCCAGGGTGGGGCAGGATGCCTCTTCGATGCGTGTCATCTCCTCAAGGGTCATCTCGCCGGCAGCACAGCGTGCGGAATACTCACGGGTGCTGGAGAGGGTCAGTTTTCTACCATCGTACGAGCCCGCCATCATTACTCCCGCAGGGAGAAAAACCGCAGGTATGTCCACGCGAGCCGCAGCCATGATCATGGCAGGGGTTATCTTGTCACAACTAGACATCACTACTACCCCGTCGAGCCTGTGCGCCTCCAGCATTATCTCGACAGAGGCACATATAATCTCCCTGCTGGGAAGTATATAGCGCATACCCAGGTGCCCTTGGGCAAGGCGTCACAAGCGGCGATGGTGTTGAACTCCAGGGGGACCCAACCTGCCTCAGATACTCCTCTCTAACGGCATCTGCCAGTGACCGTAGGTGCCTGGACCTCGGAAGAAGGTCGTTCCAGGAGTTTGCGATGCCAATAAGATGCCAATAAGGGATTTGTATCTGTCCTGGCACTTAGCCCTATGGAATAGAGAAGCGCCCTGTGAGTCACCCTTTCGGAGCCCTCCCACAGCTCGAGGCTCCTTCGTCTCTCACTCATGTCCATCACCTCCCCCAGCACCATGGGAGAGGAGCTTCTTACCAAAGTAACTGTGGTGACAGTAGAGGGCACCGGCTGGGTTATGGGCGAGGACCCTGTCCTTTGCGATGAGAACGGTAACAGGCGCTTCCGAGAACCTCATTACCAGGGTATCGTGTCCGACACAAAGTCCTATCAGGACATTGAGATCCGTACCTGCCTTGTTCAGAAGGAGCGCCTGGGCCACCGGGTTGCAGGCGGCCTCAAATCCGCCCTTATGTATCTTCTCGTCGTCCTTGAGCCCCCACTCGGACTTGTCTCGCCGCCCAGTCTTACAGGCCACTGAACGCACCTCGAAGCCGTTGGCCTCAAATAGTGCCTGACACATAGCAGCCTCCCTGCGGAGCCCTACGCAAAACGCTATCCCCAACCTTTGAAACCCTGCTCCCCTGGAGAACTCCATGACCTCCTCAACACGGGTCCATTCGCAGTACCCTGCCGCCTCAGTTCTGGCAGCGCTGAGTGCAATTCTCCTCACAGTGGGATTAGAATACTTGTCAAAGGCAGCATTGTAGAGTTCTTCTTCCCGGCGCATGGGGCAATCTTCTGGAGCCTTTTCCGGCTGCCCCTCCCTGCATACGAATACCTTGCACTTGCCACAATTCACCCTATCACACTCCCCTTTTTCTCAGTCAATTCCCTAACGGCGACTGCCCTCAGGGGGGATCCAGTGAGGCCCTGGATCCTCAAAGGCAGCCCGATGAAGATGAAGGGCTCCTGTCCCAGAATACCAAGATTGACCAGGCTTTCCACCACAGGGATACCCGCCCCAAGGAGCGTCATGTGAGCAGGAAACGCCCGGTCTTCAATGTCATCTACCACGGGTAGATCCACCCCTACGCACCTGGGTTTCAATGAGAGCAGGAATCGCGCCGCGTCACCCGAAAGGCCCTTCGTTTGGAAAAACCCTCCCTCACCCCATGCCTCGCGGCTGCATCGCACCAGTATTACCTTGTCTTTAGGCTCCAAAGCCACCTTCCCAAGGGCGTCTTCCAGATCCCTGGTCAGAACGGGCGTGCCTGGAGGTCGTAGGGAGGCGTCGCACAGGATACCATCGCCCATCAGTCTCTCCAGCGGTATTTCGGCAACATCCGCAGCCCCCTTGCAGAAATCGACAGGGGCATCCACGTGTGTCCCGGCGTGGTCTGACAGGATTAGTGTCTTCGTCATGTTACCTTCACAGGGCAGGGAGAACCGGTAGCGGGATGCCGAGTAGTCCGAATGTTCCAGCACAATCGTACGGGGGAGATGCCCCAGGGTGCAGAACCCGTCATGCATTTTCAGGGTAAGGTCTATTATGTCCAACATTCTCACCCTTTTGTAAGAACTAGGAAGACGAGAACCGTCCCAGCTAGCGCAGCCACGATGCTCCAGACGTACTTTCCGAACACCGGAAGGAAGTCCGTCTTGAAATAGGTGTTGGAAAACACCTGGCACAAGTGAATAGGACTCATGAAATAGAAAACAGAACCCGTTACGTAGGCAAGACCCCAGTGGGCTAGAGCCTTGGAATCTGCCGGCACCAGGGGCATGAGAACGGGAAACCCTATCCCTACAGTGGCGGTCATATCACCAGTGACGAACCCCAAGACCGCAGGAGCGGCAACCAGGAGAAACCCCTGGGGCAGGCCAGCTGCAAGAAGACATTCCAGGGCCGTCTCCAGAAGATGAGTTCCAGACAGGGCATACTTGAACAACATGATGGAAATCATGGTGAGGGCTATATGATAATCTACCATCCGCCAAACCGCTTCTAGGCGGAAGTCCTGTGGCCTTTGCCCCACCAGGAGGGCAACGCCGGCGCCCGCAAGGAGTGAAAGAGGCAGGCTCAGCCTGAACACCATGAAGAGCCCTATGCCCACCCAAAGGGGAGATGCCGCTTTGAGAAAGCGCCCAAAGGATCCAGGGGCAACGCTCTCTCCAAGTGCACCCGCGCCTCGCGGCAGAAGGGTAAGGCATCCCACCGCTAGGGAAACCATGACTGGGAACGTGTTGTGCGCGATAAGGGAACTAATGCTGAGGCCTGTGAGCCTTGAGGCAAGTACTAGGGGAGGAATATACGGAAGGAGCATCCTCACCATGTGCCTAAACACTAGGTTAGCCGCAGATTTCTCCACGGGTGTCATGCCCAGGCGATCCCCGTAGCAGTCCGCCAGCGGGGCCGTGAGCATGGTTCCGGCGTGACCGGGCATTGCGCCTACGAGCATAGTAATGCCCATAATGCCCGCCCTGTTGCCTTTGAGGACGCTTTCAAGACCAACTACCATCTCGTCTATGAGACCGAACTCCTTAACGACCCGCCCGAGTATGGTCACTGCCAGACCGGTGAAGACAAGATCCCAAGTTGTGGCATCGGCGAGGGCCGTTGTCGCTGTGCTCAGGGCATCACCGAGACTGTTTGAGGTGCCAGTCAGAAGAACCGCGACGCCTGCAAGTAACGACGAGCTGAGACGCACTCCCTTGAGCACCATCCCTATTATGGTCGCGAAGGATATGCCCACCATGACAAGGCCTAGCGCTTCCACGCTAATCACCTACCCGACAAGGAAGAAGATGATAAAGGCTATCCCAAGTCCTGAAGCCAGAGCAGGCCAGTACTGGGAGAAGACCGCCCAGTGGTTCGCCCCGAAGAATTTATTGGAGAAAACCTGGCACATGTGCACGGGGCTTACGAAGTAGAAGCTGAAACTCAAAACGTAAAGAAGCGCCACGTAGGGCAGGGCTCCACTGGTGGCGGGCATAAGCGGAACAAGAATCGCGACACTAATGCCCACCGCCGCGGTCATGTCCCCAGTGGAGAAGCCTACTACCAGGGGCACTACCACTGAGAGAGCCATGTACGGCACCCCTGCCTCCATCAGTGCGCTGAAAGCCACGCTGAGTGTCGCTGTGGCCGCAAGCAGGTGGCGGTAAATCATTATGGCCATCATAGTGAGGGCCATACGATAGTCTGGTGCCCTCATCAACCACTCGATCCCAGTACCCGGAGGCTTCTGGCCAATGTGCCAAGCAATTGCGAGGCCGAGAAGAAGCGTAAGCGGAAGAGGTATTCCCAGGACCAAGAAGAGCAGGATGCTCACGAGGATGGGAGAGGAGAGTCTGAGGAGCCGCTTGATCTCTTTCACCCTATCATGGCAGAACTCCGGCACAGGCAACCCATCCCGCCCCAGGAGCGTGAGGTAAGCAACGCCCAGGATTGCGGCGGTGACCGGGAGAGTGTAGATGATTAGGTGCTGTATGGGAACCCCGGCTAGACGGGACGCCAGAAGCAGCGGTGGTATGTAGGGGAAAACCAGGTACCAGGCATGCCTGAACACCAAGTTCACGGCGGAGCGCCTCTCGGGGGAGAGACTACTCCCCAGGGACCCCACAAAGGGCGCAGAAATGATGGCTCCCCCCTGGACAGGCATGGCCCCGATTATCGCTGGCACCACGGTTAGTGCTAGCCTTGTGCTTCCCAGGACCGTGGCCAAGGATGCCACGAAGGGCTCGAGGATCCCAAAGTCCTTGATCATTCTGGCCAGGAGTGTCACCAGAGCCACTATTAGGGCCAGTTCCAGTGTAGTGGGGTCAGTGAGAGCGACTGCCGCCACTTCCAGATTGGCAAGAAAAGGCCTTCCAGAGGTTGCCGCGAGGAGGCTGGATCCAGCCAGCACGGCGAAGAGGAGGGGGACCCGGCGGGCGCCGAGCCCTATTATCAAGACAAAAGAAGCTAGGAGCCCAAGGAGTTCAAGATTCATAATTCAACCCTCTCCCGTATCGATGTGCGACCCAAGCCGACAACGCGGTGAGTACCCCTGTGATCAGGAAGACACCGTTCAGCTGGAGCCATTCCCCCAAGAAGCCGGAGAGCGCGGGGCCAAGAAACATGCCTAGACCGTAAACCGCCTGGAAAACGCCCATCCAGCTGGCCCGTTCCTCTTCTCGAGCTGACCGTATAGCCAGGGCCATTAGGGAGGGCATAACCATGCCCCTGCCGAAGCCACCGAGTGCTTGGACTAGGTAGAGGCTCAACATGTCTCCGGTAACAGGTAAGATCCCTATGGCCAGGGTGCTAAGACCAAATCCTGCCGTTACCACCCTCCATGGCTTCAAGCGTCCCAGGTTGCCACTTCCGATGATAAGTGCGGCCACTGCCTGTGGCAGAAGGGCCAGGAGGGAAAGAAGACCCAGCTGGGCGTCCGAAGCTCCCAGGCGGTCTGCCCATATGGGTGTGAACCCGAAGGCGGTTACCCATGTGCCATATTGGCAAAGCGCCGCTAGAATCGAGGGCACCAGCAGCGTGGGGGTCTTAAGCCTCCCTATCTGGACTAAGAAGGGCGGTCTCCCAACAGGAAGAGGTGTCTCCCTTACCAGGAGGATGGCCACTCCTCCCGCTAATGCCACAAATCCAGCAGTCAGAAATGGAAAACGTACCCCATACTCCTGCGCAAGGTACCCCCCAGCAGAGGTTGCTAGCATTTGACCCACTGACATGCCAGAACTCAGCTGGCCCATGGCCTTGGCTGAGCCATCCGCTCCAAAGAAAGAGGCGTAGAGTATGGTGAAGGCCACCCACATGGTAGCCGCCACACCCGAGAGACCCCGGAAGAAACCCAATGAGGCGGTACCGCGGGAGAGCCCCATTCCCAGGGCGCTCAGCGCTGAGATCCAGAACCCCATCACCACGAAGGGTTTCCTGCGCCCCAGCCGGTCCGAGAGTATTCCTAGAGGTATCCTGAGGATGAGCTGAGTCAGACCATAGAGGCTTATGACCACCCCTACGGTCCTCAGGGTGCCCCCGAGCCTCTCGGTGAAAGAGGGCAGGACCGGAACGTACAAGTACAGCGACACCCAGAACAGAAGTGTGCAGAGGATCAGATAGTGCCGCTGGGCACCCTCAGCTGCCGTTGGAACGCCCTCCTTGGCCCCCGGCGTACACCCAGATGCATTGCTCCGACCAGAAATGCTCCATTCCCTTCTCCCCATGTATCACTCGTCTTGTCAAGGACGGGATCCATCCTCGCCCTGTCACCCTTCTGAATGCTGATGCCCTGCATGGCGCCGGGCCGTAGGTCCAAAACAAAGCCCCACACTCCTCCCCTAAGACCAAGGGACCTCGGGGAAGGCACCCCGCAGTGACAGGGACCAGATCGTCCTAGGCCCGAACTCAGGAGTAACCATGACGTTGTTGGGTCTTGCTCCCTGAGCTCGCTGAACCGGTGTGAGAAGAGCCCCAGGCCAGTACCTCACACCGAGATCTCGATCTCTTCCCCTAGTCCCATCGCCTAGGCACCCTCTCTCAAGCACCTCTTGGAGGGGCATCATGTTCAAGGCCCAATTCCGCAAGTTTTCTCCTGGTGGGGCCACCATCAGCATCCCATCCCCTGGCCTTGTAGTACTCTTCCAGCATGGGCTCGAGATCCGGGACGAAATCTTTGGAGCCACCGTCAGCAAACCTGAGGGTAGCGATCCTGTGAGGTATCGTATCGTCCTTCCTAGATACCCCGTGCCTCATGTTGTATAGGCGCTTCAGGTTGAAGATCCTTTCTCCTGCCTGCAAGAACTCTTCCATCTCCATGTCCCATCCGGTGACGGCGCGCACCCACCCCAGTATGGAACTAGCAGGTACACAGGAAAAGAGGAACTGGCAGAGCTTGAGGGAGTTGAAGAGTTCCGAGTAGTTCTGTAGAAGAGCGGTCTTGGTGCCCTTTTCACCGGATTCCATCCTACCGAGCACCCTGGTATGGCCGATATCCGGGATAGTATAGCGTTCAAGGGCATGACTGTTGCCCCTGTGGCAGGCCCCGCGGTTGTGTGTGGCGTAGCCCACGGCTAGACTCGACATGGCCCTGGGGTCGTGGAAGGCTGGCTCGAGTCCCTTCACGTGGATGGCGAACCCTTCCGTACCCTTCCCCAGCTCCTCTGAAGCCTTTCTCACGCCACAGGCCAGAAGGTCACCGATCCCTTCCCGGAAGGCAATCTTCCGGACAAGGTCCAGGACCACAGAGGGATCCCCCCATCGGAGCTCTTGGCCGCCCGTATCACCCTTTGTCAGGAAGCCCTTCTCGTAGGCTTCAAGGGCAAAGGCAATTACCCCTCCTGCCGAGATGGTGTCTATCCCGTAGCGGTTGCATAGCTCGTTGGCCATGCATATCGCTTCGAGATCATTCACAAGACACAAGGAACCGAGCCCTGCTAGGGTTTCGTATTCAGGACCTCCACCGTCCACGCCCTTATAGGGGCCACTGTCTACCCGAACGGTACGTCCACACCCTATGACACAGCCCCGGCAGTAATAGCGCCCCACCAGCACCGTCTTGGCCATCCTCTCGCCACCAATGACTTCAGCGTCTTTCACCCAATCCCCGATCGTCCAGTTCTTCACAGGGAGGTCCGAGATAAGGGCGTTGCTGACCACACCCCCTGGAGTCCCCAGGAGCGTGTAGCGTTTCATCTTCTCTACGATGACCGGAGCCAGCCCTTTCACCGAATCTCCGAGTGCCTTTGGATCCGCTACCTTCGGTGAGTCCTTGCCGTGGACGGCTACGGCCTTTAGTTTCTTGGAGCCCATCACCGCCCCAAGGCCGGTCCGTCCAGCGGCGCGAGAGTGCTTGCCCTCATTCATCACACACGCAAAGGCAACAAGATTCTCCCCTGCCTGCCCAATCGATGCAACGCTGGCCTTCTTGTGTGTCTCACCCCGGATGATCTCGTCCACCTCAAAGGTGTCCTTCCCCCAGAGGTGGCCCGCGTCCCGTATCTCGACCTCACCGTCATGGACCCAAAGATAGACGGGGCTTTCGGCCTGGCCGGTAATCATCAGCCCGTCGTAACCCGCGAATTTCAGGAGTGCTCCCCAGTACCCTCCTGAGTCGGCCTCGCCAGCGATGCCCGTGAGAGGTGACTTCGCCACCACAGCGTAACGGCTGGATGTAATGGCCCTGGTCCCTGTCAGGGGTCCCGTGAAAAGCATCAACGGATTATCTGGTCCCAAGGGGTTGGTCTTTGGGCCGGTCTCATCTTGGAGCATCCTGGCCCCCAGTCCTCCCCCGCCTATGAAGCCCCGGAGTATTTCCTCATCGGGGCAAAAGGTCTCCACTCTCCTTCTTGTCAGATCGATCCTGGCGAACTTTCCAACGTATCCTCCTGGCACCCATACGCCACTGCCAGCTAGGCCAGCAGGGGCTCACCTCCTTTCTTTTCTGGATCTGCTCCTTCACCGTCGTTAGAAAACTGTGGAATGATGTGGCTGGTGCGGGGGATCACCGTGAGGCTACGGCACTCCGGGTGATCCGCCAAGGCCATGTTCAAGGCCTCCTGGAGGGTGTCCGCATGCCCTAGGCCCAAGGTCTCCAGCTCACCCCTTGTAACTGCCTGGGTAACCACCAGGACCCTGCATCTTGTAAGGGCCCTGGCCAGCATGAATGCTTTGTTAGCCCCGGGCCGGAACCCTTCCTCCCGGTACCTCCCGATTACGCCAGCAGGGTTCGAACACTCCTTCATCCAGGAAGCGAAGGTTCTATCGCCGCCACCTTCACCACACTCAGCGACCAGAATGACCGTTCCTCCGGGCTTCACCACCATCTCTGCAGTACAGAGTGCCTTTACGCCCTGGTAGAGGTCGAGGTCCCGCGGGTAACCTCCCGGGCTCACCACCACTATCTCAGACATCTCAGGGCACGTGACACGGCACAGGGGCTCGCACACGGCGACTCCAGCCATGTGCGCCTCCTCCAGGTGGCCGCTGAAGGCTTTGTGTACGCCGCCATATGTGGCAGGTACTACGTTAACTATGAAGTCACTCCTACACATCCTCGCGGCCTCCACGGCTTCCTCGTGAAAGGGATTCCCGTGAAGGTACCCTGGGCTAGGCCAGAACGGTCTGATGCCTAGGGAGTGGTGAACCCTTATAGACTCGAGTCCACTCACCCCCGGGAGCACGCTCTTTCTCCCGCCGCTGTACCCGGCGGAGTGGTGGGGAAGGATGACGCCCGTTAGTATGCGGAGCTCCGATCTAACGAGAGCCCTGTTTACGATTACCGGAACCCCACGGGCGGTATGGCCGAGGTATTCGCCTTCGTCGTCGTGGGAACACCGGTGGTTCAGAACCTTCAGCCTCCGGGAGAGATCGGGGCCAAGTGAGTCTTCGATTTCGCCAGGGGTTGCGGGTCTATGAGTGCCCGTGGCCACAATTGCGGTGACCCCATCCAGGGGCACCCCGGCACCCCATAGCTCGCGGCAGATCCCCTTTAGAATGGCCTTGGTCGATGTGGGCCGGGTTATATCGTTAACCACGATGCTTACCCGTGATACACCCTTCGCGAGGTCCCTTAGCCTAGGGCTCCCCACAGGATTCTCCAACGCTCTCCTGATTTCGGCCGCCCCGTCGGAAGGCCTCCTCTCCTTGGCCTCCAAAAGGTGAACGGAGTGCTGCCTGGAAACCTTGGCGGATACCTCCGTCTTGCCGTAGGGCAATCTGAGCGTGATCACAAGCACCATCCGTATTCTCGGAGCCTCTCCACGCTCTCTCTGTACTTGACATCAGGGTCGTCACACTCCGTGAGTTCCAGGATGCTCACACCCTCGTACCCGATCTCCCTGAGCACCTTGGCGGTACCGGCGAAATCCACACTCCCCTCTCCTACTGGCCAGTGGCCCCAGCGGTCCGGAGTCGAATCCGATAGGTGGACATGAATGAGGTAGGGAGCAATCCTCCTGAGGCCCTCTGCCGGGTCTTCAGACATCAGCCCGTTGGCCACATCGTATACCACCTTTAGGCTGGGGCTGTTGATCTCCTCCGTCATCTTGACGATATCTTCGGAGGTGTTCATGAAGAGTGCCGGTGTGATCTCCAGACCGAAGACAACACCCCTTCGCTCCGCCACATCCAGGCACCGGAGCACGGCCTCCTTCGCGCTCCTCCATGTCAATTCCATCGGAGCCGGGATGAGAGGATGGCGACGGCCGATCATGATCACGGCGATCTTTGCTCCGATGTCCGCCACAAGATCCAGGGTCTCCGTCATCTGCACGATGGCCTCCTCCCGCATGGCGGGGTTCAGGCTCGTCATGTTGATGTCGAGAAAGGTGGGGTTGATAGCTACGACTTCCATACCGTTGTCTTCAATCACCTTCTTCAGGCGGTTCCTAGCGGCCCCGTCCATCCCCCTTACCCATATGTGTGGGGGAGTGGACATCAGCTCAACGTAGCGAAATCCTAGTCTTGCCAGGGACTGGCAGGCCTCCTCCACGGACAACCTGTATAGATAGGGATAGGTGCATCCTCCTAGTTTCAGATCCATGGCTACCAGGCCTCCTCCGGAACGTTCAGCCGCTTAGGCCAAGACCTCCTGAACTCATCGTAATCCTCCACACATGGCACATGGACAGCAAAGAAGGACGTATACTCCCCAGTAGGGTTGTCGGTAACGTGCACTTCCCCCGCATGGATGTAAAGCAAGTCTCCTCGTCCAATTCGGTGCTCTAATCCGTTAACTACACTTCTCAGCTCGCCCTGAAGCACGAAGTATATTTCATCAGCCTGTTCGTGAACATGCTCGTGGCAGGCCGCGCCAGGTGGATAGTCAAATACACCGGCGTCCAGTCGCGCGTTCGGGGCAATGGAGGAATCCACGAAAAAGCGGGCAAACCTCCTCAACTCCGACTCCGGCGCCTCGTAGACTTCTTCATTCCTGAGGCGATAGACCTCGGCCATTAACCCAACCCCCTAATTGGGCTTTTCAAGGAATGAGTAGTACCTTAATGCCCTGGCGGTTCTTAGCCATATGGAAAGCCCCCTCAGCCTCAGCTAGGGAAAACCTGTGGCTAACCACAACAGTGGGGTCAATTCTCCCCGCTGAGATCATCCTGATTGCCTGGGCCCAATTGCCCACTGCCGTTGCCCTAGTTCCAACCAGCATCTTCTCCTGAAAGGTAACCTTGACTGTGGGTATTTCCGTGGGAAGACCCGGAAGACCAGCCAGGCACACTGAGCCTCGGGGCCTCACCATCTCGATGGCCTGAAGTATCGCTACGGGATGTCCCGCCGCCTCATACACAACATCAGCTCCGGCACCCCCTGTCATATTCCTCACCAGCTCGAGGGGGTCTTCCTCATCCAAGTTGACTGGGATGGCACCCATCTGTCTAGCCACACCCAGCCTTTCAGCATCTGATTTGAGCCCCGTAACCAGCACCTTGCTGGTGTAGCTAGTACTAAGCACCAGAGCGATCAGCAGCCCTATAGGACCTGCGCCTACCACTACGGCCACATCCCCAAAAGCGGGCGGAACCTTCTCCACAGCCTGGATCGCAACACAAAGAGGTTCTATGACTGCAGCAGATTCATAGGAAATCGACTCAGGAATCGGGATAACGCTTGACGCCCTCACTGACACAAACTCTGCGAACCCACCATCAAGCTCCGCGCCCAGCATAGGCCTGTTTTCGCAGACCGCCACGGCACCGGCCGCACAGTAGCTACACTTGCCACAGTACATTACAGGGTTTACCACCACCCTGTCACCGGGGCGTAAGCCATCGACCCCGGGGCCGCATTCTTCCACTATGCCGGAAAACTCGTGCCCAAGAACCTTTGGGAAACTAGAGATGCTGTAGGTTCTTGCCACCGCTTCCTTCCAATCCCAGAGGGATAGGTCTGTTCCACAGATACCCGCGGCCTTTACACGGATCAAGACATCTTTCTCCTTGACAATGGGCATTGGCATCTCGATACACGCCAGATGACCTGGAGTAGGTGCTGACTTCACCACAGCTTTCATCGGTCTACACCCCCCGCTTTTCGGCCTTGAGGTGGTCGACATAGGCCTTCAATCCATCTTCTAGGGAGTACTTGGGGGAGTAGTCAAGGTCTTCGCGGGCCCGGGTGATGTCCAGCGCTCCCTTCTGATGCATGTGGAAGCCGTGCTGATAACAGAGGGTACCTCCTCCAATGACAAAACGAGAGCCTGGAATGAGACTCTTGACTATGTCAGCCATCTGGCCGATGGTACGGCCGTCCCCGCTGGCGATGTTGTACACTGTATGTCTCAATCTTTTCGAGTACAGCAAGTCCATGATCCCTCGAGTCACATCGTCGATGTAGCTATTGTCCAGACACTGGTCGCGACCGCAGGTTAATATGGTTTCAATCCCATCTAAGGCGTTTTCGATGAATAGCTTGGGAGGCCTTTTTCGGGGCAAGGAAGGTCCATAGACCCATGAGGGCCTAACAGTTACCACATCCAGCCCGTATATCTTGCGGTATTGGGCACAGTAACCTTCTGATGCGAGTTTTGTTACACCGTAGGGTGTGACAGGGTTCTTGGGCTGGTCCTCATCCATCGGATCCGCCACGTACGGACCATAAACCTCTTCCGTACTAATATTCACAACCCGTTCCATTCCAAGGATAGCAGCAGCCTCTAGAACGTTGATGGTCCCCTCAATGTTGACCCGGGCGGCTACCACGGGTTGGGTTATGGCCGGAACAGGCGAGGAAATGGCTCCTCCATGGATCACTCGGGTTACTCCATGCTTCTGACATACTCGAATCACGTGCCCCATGTCCAGGATGTCGCCTGGACAGAGAACCACTCGTTCCAGGCCCTCCAGGTTCTTCGGGGAGCCTGCCCAGAAGTTGTCGTAGGCCACAACGACGTCTTCTTTGCCAAGAAGGGCCTTTACGAGGTGGGAACCCATGAATCCCGAGCCCCCTGTAACCAACACAGCCATGTTGACACCCTCCAATCACACATAGGACCGTATTCACTGGAAGAAGTGGGGATGTGAAAGGTTAAAGGTTGGGCCGGAGCGCGGTTTTCCTGTCGCCCCCCGGCCCTTCTTTCCTAATAGGGCTGCCCAATCTCGTCGAGTTGCCTTAGAAAATCCTCGATGTTGTCCTGGGTGATTACGGTGAAGTCGAGCATGATCAATCGGTCAACTGGCTCTCCGTCAAGGGCCTTCACAATCATGTGAACGCTGTTATATCCCTGCCTGAACCCAGAATAATCAATGGTGGCCGTAAGTCGGCCAGCCCTAATGGAGGCTAGGGAATCAGGTATGCCGTCAATACCGGTCACAACCATCTCTCCCAGCCTTCCGGCGGCCTCAATGGCCTCAATACAGCCAAGAGCCATGTCATCGTTGGCAGACAGCACCACGTCAATTTGGGGATGAGTCTGCAAGAGATTCTCCATGACCTGCATCCCCGGAACTCTGCGGTACTGCCCTGTCTGTGATGCGATGAGTTCCATGTCTGGGTACTTCTGAAGGGTTTCGTGAAAACCACGCATTCGATCGATATTAGTGATCGCCGCTGGCACTCCCTCGATTATCACTACCTTGCCACTATAATCAACCTTGGAAAAAGCATATTCGGCAATGGCTTTACCCAACTCGTAGTCGTTCTGCCCCACATAGGCTATGTACCTGTCGTTCTGTGCGAAATCATCCATGTTGTTGCAGTAGATTACTATGGGCATCCCGGCATCGAGCGCTTCGTTGAGGGCGGGAACCAAAGCCTTGTAGTCCACTGGAACGAAAACCATACCGTCGATTTCGCCAGCAAGGAACTTCTGGGTTATGTCCTCAACCATGCGGGTTTGTTCCTCGATGTTGTCAGGCTTTGTCGGAGAGTAGTGGACAATCCGAACCTTGCCGGTTTCTGCAGCGGCCTTCTCCGCGCCGATCTTACACAGCTTCCAGAACGGGTTAAACATGTTCTTAACCATGAACGCTATGGTGTAGCTGTCTTTGGGCGTAGGACCGGCTGGCTCTTCTTCTTGTGCCGGTTCCGGAGCCGAATCACCTCCGCAGCCAGACACTGCGACCACCAGTGCAACAACCAGAATCAGCATGGTCAGCCTGAATACAATGCTTGCGCGCTGCTTTTGCACAACTGAACCCCCCTTGAATTCTGTGTTGTTTGGCCGCAGAACCACCGAATAATCACCGTCTCATGTGTCACCCCCCCTTCTTTGACTCCACAGACCCCTTGCCAGCCAGGTTCTGGAACAGACTGAACACGTCTTCCTCCATGGTCTCCCGGCGCCTCATGGCTACATCCGCTATGACTGTGCCAATGAGAATGCCACCGGTAACAGTGGGCTGCAAGAACGAGGATATGTTGAGTATGTTCATGCCTGCCAATACCACGGTCATTATGAAGCTTCCGGTTACTGTACCTGTGACCGAACCCAAGCCACCCAGAAGCGAGGTGCCCCCTACGGTCACAGCAGCGATGGCTGGCCGCAACATGAGTTCCCCAGTGGCTGAGTCTGCGGCGTTGAGCCGGGCGATGTAGAGTAAACCAGCCATTCCAGCACAGATAGAGCTAATGCAGTAGGCAATAATCCTCGCCTTGTCTATCTTGATGCCCGCCAGACGGGCAGCACGTATGTTGGAGCCGATTACGTAGAGTTCTCTCCCGTAGGTGGTCTTCTGAAGAAGGAAGGTCAGAACAACGACCAGTATTCCCATAAGGAATACGGGTAACGGAACACCCAAGAGATGCCCGGCGCCGAGGAAAAGGAAACCCTTGGGGAACCCGTAGTACACCGAGCCCCGCATCAAGAGACCAGCCAGCCCCGCCGCGACCCATAGCATTCCGTAGGTGGCTACAAAGGGGGGTAGCCCCGCGAAAGTGACGAGTATCCCGTTGACCACGCCTACACAAGCCGAGGCTGCAAGCGCACCTGCCACGGCAAGCGGCCATCCTATCGCCGTCTGAGTCATCAGGTACGCCGCTACACATGCAGACAAAGACAATACTGAACCTACGGAGAGGTCTATGCCACCAGTAATCGCCACGAGCGTTAGACCAGCGGCCAGAATCGTTGCGGCAGAGCCCCACCTTAGGATGTTGAGAAGGTTGGACATGGTGGCGAAATCGCGGTTCAGGGTTGTTATTACCAGTGCCAGGAGAACGAGGACAAGTATCCTGGCAGACCTCAGCAAAATACCTTTGACATTGGACCTGCGTGATGACATGCTCCCCCTCCTCACCGCTTCTGTGCCTTGCCCAGGATTATCGCCAGTATAATAACGGCTCCGATCACAGGGACCTGTGCGAAGGGGTTTACCCCAATTATGTTAAGGCCGTTCCTCAATACACTGATAAAGGCAACGCCTACTAGTGTCCCCCAAATGCCTCCCCTGCCTCTTTCGAAGGCAGTCCCTCCAACAATTACAGAAGCCACCGCATCGAATTCATAGCCGATGGCAACGAAGGGATGAGCTGCATTTAGGCGGCCGGTCATAATAAGGGAAGCCATTGCAGCAGATAGGCCCGCAAGCACATAGATACCTGTCTTGTAGCGTATTACCCGAATCCCTGAAAGAATTGTAGCCTCCTCATTTCCTCCTATGCCGTAGACGTACGCACCGAATCTCGTCTTATACAGGATTACGTAGAAGGCAACAAAGCACAAACCTGCGAACCATCCAGCCATGGGAATGCCCATGAGATAACTGGCAGCCAAGCTTCGGAGATAAGGGTTTCGTACGATAATGGAAGAACCGTCCGTGAAGACTAGGGCAATTCCCTCACATACGCCAAGCATACCGAAACTGGCCACAAAGGGTTGCAGCCCAAAACGGGCAACCAAAGTACCCGTGGTCAAGCCGCATAGGACCCCCACCAGTAATGTGACTATTATGGCCATAAACAGGCTCTGGCCGCTTACAAGCATCATTGCCATGACGACACCACAGAGACTCAGCAAGGCACCCAAGGAGAGATCAACTCCACCGCTGAGTACTACAAGGGTCATACCCAGTGAGATGACGAGTAACATGGAGCCTTGGATTAGAAGGGTCAAGATGTTTCTCGTTGTCAGAAAGCCGGGGCTGACCAGGGAGTAGAGAATGATGATGAATATCAGCCCATAGAAGGCTGGCGGAATGCCCCGGAGGTAGTGCTGTAGTCGCTCACCCTTGGGCGATGGCCCGGTCTTTGCCGCCGGTAGTCTCATAGCGAAGTACCTCCTCCTTGGTGGTCTCATCCCGCCCAAGTTCCTTCACGATAGTCCCCCTGTACATGATGTAAATACGATCGCTCATGTTGACGAGTTCCGGCAACTCGGAGGAGATCATGAGTACCGCCGCGCCATTCTTGACCAACTCGTTCATAAGCTTGTGTACCTCGACCTTGGCTCCAACATCTATGCCTCGGGTAGGTTCATCAAAGATAAAAAACCTCGACCTGGTGCAGAGCCACTTGGCTATAACAACTTTCTGCTGATTCCCGCCGCTAAGGTACTTCACAAATCGGTTTATGGATGGTGTGGCGATGTTGAGGTCGTCTACAAATCGCTTAACTAGATCTTTCTCAATCTTCGAATTGATGATCCTATTGGGGAATACCTTATTCAGGCTGGACATGAGTACGTTCTCCCTGACTCTGAGGTCTAGTGCCAACCCCTTCTGCTTTCTGTCCTCTGGGAGGAAACCTAGACCCCTGCTTACAGCCAGCACCGGGGACATGCGCCTCACTCGTTGCCCGAAAAGGTACATCTCTCCGCCGTCAAAGGGCGCCTCACCAAAAACGACTTCTGCCAGTTCAGTCCTGCCCGACCCCATAACGCCCCCGAGGCCTACGATTTCGCCGCAGTGAATCTCAAGACTGACGTCGTGAAGAACATCCTTGCGAGAGATGTTGACAAGATTGAGAGCTTGCTCTCCCTTAGGAACTATGTCCCTGGGGAACATCTGGCATATCTTGTCCCCGACCATCATGCAGATGATGTCTTCCGTCTTAACGTCTGACATAGGTGAGCAACCAACACGTTTGCCATCCCTGATCACCGTGACCCGGTCACCGATTTGCGCGAGTTCCTCGAGTCTGTGGGATATGTAGATGACACTTATTCCCTTATCCTTCAGGCGACGAATTATCTCAAAGAGCTGTTCAATGGCTTTTGCCCCAAGGGCTGCGGTGGGCTCATCCATTATGAGGATGTCGCAGTCCAAGGAGAGGGCCTTTGCTACCTCCACCAACTGCTGTTTTGCAATCCCTAGGTCCTTTATGAGCGTTTGACTTTTGATGTCCATACCCACCGATTCCAGCAGCTCAGTGGTTCGCTTGTGCATCGTCCGGTGGTCGATAAGGCCGAGGCGAGTGGGTTCCCTCCCAAGGTATATGTTGCTGGCTACAGAAAGGAAGGGCACTAGATTGAACTCCTGGTATATCATGGATATCCCAAGGTCTTGGGCGCCCCTGGGGCTGGAGATCTCTACCTGTTTGCCCCTAAGTCGGATTTCACCGCCGTCCGGTTGGTGCACGCCTGACAACACCTTCATTAAGGTAGACTTGCCAGCCCCGTTTTCACCCACAAGTACGTGAACCTCTCCCTTCCTCAAGTCGAAATCCACGTTGTCAAGGGCTTTGACTCCCGGAAACACCTTCGTGATGTTCCTGAGCTCCAGGATGACCTCACTGTTTCGCTCGGGCACCTTCACCCCTCCTTGACACCTAGTCCGCTTCTCGTCGAAGAAAGGGGTCACAGACTTAAGGCTACGGCGGCCCCTTCGTGGATCGCTTCCTTCATCCGACGCGGCAGCACACAATCGCCAACCGCATGTACCTCAAAGGGTGGTTGTCCTTGACACCAGACTTCTTCCCAGATTCCGTTTTCCGGTGCCATCCCTACGGCTATCACCAGGTAATCGGCCTTGACTCTCTCGTAGGAACCCCGGTTTTGCAGGAGAATCCCTGATTCATCCACTCGTTCGACAGTGGTATTACACTTGATTACTATCTTGTCGTCCTCCTCGAGCAGATGCCTGAGGTGCCAACCTTCTCGCAGCCCTAGACCGCCGACGACCTTGTCAGTCGGCTCGATGATGGTAATCTGCTCGGTGCCTTTCTCCCTGAGGAAGACAGCTGTCTCAGCCCCTATCAGCCCACCCCCGAGTATGAGGATGGACCCATCCATTCTAACCTTCTCATCCAAAACGTCCATTGCCACGTGACACCAGGGATTATCAATACCGGGCGTGAAGGGCTTGACGGGCCTAGCACCCGTAGCTATGACAGCAACATCGGGCCCAACCTGCTTCAAGGTATCGTAGGTTACCTCACTGCCCAGAATCACCTCAACGTCGGATTGCTCCACCTGCCATATCAGGTGGTCAATCACCTCCCGCAGCTCTCGCTTGTGGGATGGCTTACACGCGAGGCGCAGTTGGCCTCCGAGGTTCGTTCCCTTCTCGTACAAGACGACGCTGTGCCCCTGGGCGGCAGCGGTAGCGGCACAGGCAAGCCCGGCAGGCCCTCCACCCACTACCGCGACCCGGCGGGAAACCCCTCGCTTAACCGAGGCAAATTCCCTTTCCTTTCCAGCCGAGGGGTTGATCGTACAGCTGATTGGAAGGTTCGTTCCCAATTCGTCGCTACACCTCATGCACGCTGGACAAGTCCTGATGCCCTTGAGTCTGCCAGCCTTGGCCTTGTTGGGGAGCTCGGGATCAGCGTGAAGCGCGCGCCCCATTGCGATGAAGTCGGCCTTGCCTTCCTCCAAAATCGAGTTGGCAAGCTCAGGGTTATTAATGCGACCCACAACGGTGACAGGTACTGTTACGTGCTTACGGATTTCCTCCACCATGTCCACCATGCAGCCCCTGGGAAAACCTGCGGGCTGGGCCAGCCATATGATGGACTCATATATCCCCGCAGATACATCAATTAGATCGATCCCCTCCGCTTCAAGGCGCTCCATGAAGGGGATAGTATCCTCCAGGGTAAGTCCTCCCTCAATGTACTCATTGGCACTTATCCTGTACGCCAAGGCCACTTGGCTCCCCACCTCTTGGCGCACCCTCCTTACCACTTCCAACGGGAATCTCATCCGTTTTTCCGCCGTCCCTCCGTACTCATCCTGTCTCTTGTTGCTGAAAGGGGAAAGAAACTGTCCCACCAAGTACCCGTGGGCCCCGTGGACTTCGACCAGGTCGAAACCAGCCTCCACAGTTCTTCTGGCAGCGCGACCGAAGGATTCCACAAGGCCCCTTATCTCATCCACCGTTAGCTCACGGGGCAGGTCTCCCGCAGCCAGCACTTTGCAGGGAACCGGAGAAGGCCCTACCGGTTGGCATCCAGTTACAAAACTGGAGCTCTGCCTACCGCCGTGCTGCAGCTCAGCGCCCAAACGGCAGCCGTAGGCATGAACACCATCAGCCATCCTCTTGAGGCCAGGGATTACTGCATCATCATGGATGCCCAGTTGGCGGAAGTGGTTTCTTCCAACTGGATCGATGTACATGGACTCCACAAGGATGAGCCCCACTCCGCCCTTGGCTCTCTCCACAAGGTAATCGTTATAGCGCTGGTTGGTGGTACCATCCAAGTTCGCGTAGTTGCGTTCACACGGTGCCATAATGAGACGATTTTTCACCGCTACTTTGCCGATGTGGGCTGGCTCGAAGAGCTTGTCAAAAGCCATCTATTCTCCCCCCTATGCGTGGTCCAAAACGTGACGCTGGGCACAATACACCACCATGCTCTAGTCACGCGTACACGTTGCCTCCGATGTTAGGTGGTCGCTGTGCCAGAACATTCAGGATTTAACTCCCAAACGCCGGGCGCATAGGAGGCAACGGGGGCAACTGCCACCCGCCGGTGGCAACCGGGCGTACGCCCTTGTCAACCATGACTTCCAAGACGTACGGTTTGTCAGACTTGAGAGCCGTGTCGAATGCAGCCTTCAAGTCACCAGGATGCTCAACCCTGGAGCCTTCTGCCCCAAGAGCCCTTGCCAAAGCCACAAAGTCTGGACTACAGATCTCCCCAGTAGCAGCGTTACAGTACTCTGTCACAATTTCACGGCCTTCGAACTGGAAGGTCTGGATGTCCTTAATTGCAGCCTGGGCCAGGTTGTTCCATACCACCCAAATCACAGGTAGGTTAAGCTCCACAGCCGTGCACACGATGTGAGGTGCCATCATGAATCCGTAGTCCCCAACAACCGACAGGCACTTCTTTTCGGGCCGGGCTAGCTTCGCTCCAATAACACCACATACACCGAAGCCCATGGCAGAGAAACCCCAGGACTGGATGACAGTCTGCGGCCGGTAGGCAGGCCAGTGCTGGACAATCCAGTTATGATGAACACCTGCGTCTGCCAGGATTATCCCGTCTTCAGGGAAGACATCCCTCAGATCCGCGAGCAGGCGTTCAGGATGTATCGGCACGGTGTCGGAGGACCTATTTGGCGAGCATGCATCCTCCCAAACCTGTCTCCATCCATTGATCTCCTTCTGCCAGCCGGGCCGGCTCTGCCGTGAGATGCCTTCTTCCTTGATCATTGAAAGCAGCTGGCGCAACACACTTCTGATATCACCAAGTATCCCGATAGCCGGGGCGAAGTTCCTGCCGATTTCGTCGGGGTCTATGTCTACCTGAATGAGTTTGGTGGGAGGAATATTGAATGTGAAGCCTGGGATCCAGGCACTGGACACTCTGTCACAGAACCTGGTCCCAAGTGCCAGCAGCACGTCTGCGTTTCTGCAGGCTTGGTTAGCTTGGTACGTCCCGTTACGGCCGGTCGGGCCTAGGCACAGAGCGTCTCTGCTGTCCAGAGACCCAGACCCGTTTGGAGTTGTTACTACTGGTACCTCCAAGTACTCTGCCAGCTGCCTGAGTTCGTCGGAGGCTTCGGACAATATGACACCGTGCCCTGCTAGAATGAGAGGCTTCTCCGCCTTCAGGAGGAGGTTCAAGACATCCTGCAGGCTGTCAACGTCGCCTCCCGCCCTACTGCTGATGCCCCACCTCCATTGGGATGGCTCCGGGAACTCCACCTCCCCCTCCTCCTGGAACACATTGAAGGGTACATCAAGATTGACGGGACCCGGCCGGCCGGAAAGCATAGTCTTGAAGGCTTGTCTTATGGCGGTGGGTACCATGTCCACACGCGTGGGCTGGAAAGCCTTCTTGACGTAAGGCTTGATCACAGATGGAAAATCCCCCTGGTGGTGCCGGCCGGTCTCCTGGAAAGGCCCCCGGTTAAACTGGCAGGTGGGCACATTGCCAGTAATGGCAAGGAAGGCAGAGGAATCGTAGAAAGCACAGGCCAAGGCTATGGGCAGATTGGCGGATCCCGGGCCACAGGACGTGATCGTAGCCAGTGGTTTGTGGGCTACGCGATAATAGGCATCCGCAATGTGACCAGCTGCCTGCTCGTGATGAACTCCGATAGCCCTTATCTTATCGGCCCTTTGCGCCAATGCGTCCAGAAGCCCAACGTTTCCATGGCCGCTTAGGGTAAGTACATAAGGCACTCTCTCCGCTATGAGATATTCAGATATAATGTCGGCACCCTTCATAGTCTTCGATGTCACAAGTCCTCACTCCTTAGTAATCCTTCAGTAGACAATGGCTGCCTTGATAGCCCTTCGCTGTTCCACGCAGGCAAGAGCCTCGTTAGCCATGTCCAGGGTGTATCGATGGGTAACCAGGCATTCGAATGGCCAGTCAGATCGGTCAATAAAATCGATGGCTTCCACCAGATGCCTGAAGTCCCCGGCGAAGCAACCCCGAAGCTCAATCTCCTTGGAGGTGATATCGTACCAGCCGCTCACGGTGAAGTCCGTTCCACCGTCATGCCCAAAACCAGGCATAACGTACCTGGCACCCTTCCTGGCCAGCTTAAACCCCTCGGCCGCGGCGCCGGTGGAACCGCTGCACTCAAACACCACTGAAGCACCAAGCCCTTCCGTCCTCGCGTATACGTGCTCCTGGCGTTCCTCTGGAGTAGTGTGGGAGGCATTGAGGGTGGCAGTGGCTCCGAAGGTTAGAGCCATGTCCAGTCTCCCCTCATTCAGGTCAATGGCCACTATGGATCTGGCACCAGTTGCGCTTACGTAGGCGATGGTGCACAAGCCAACGGAGCCACAGCCCAGTACTACTACGTCCTCCGAAAGCCCCAGTCCGGCCACTTGAACGGCATGAAGGGCTGTATCAGCAGAACAGCCTGCGGCCACGAACCGCTGTGGATCTGCCGAGTCTGGCAGTGCAATCACAGGGGTCTTGGGATTCAAGTAGACAAACTCAGAATAGCCTCCTCTGAGATGCGGAGAAACCGAACTGGAGTAGTTGATCCCGTATACTGTGCGCTCCTGGCACAGCCACGGCTTGCGGGCTACAAGACAGTAGTGGCACCCACCGCAGGTGATGCTTCTTTGCCACATTATCCTATCGCCTTCTTTGGGTGCTCCTTTGCCAGTCCGCCTTGTGGCATAGACCCTTCCGACGTTCTCGTGGCCAAGGATCAACGGGAGAGCGCCCCATGACATGGGGTGATGTCCCCTCCAGATATGGGGATCAGAGCCACACACCCCCGCCATATCCATCTTCACGACTATCTCACCGGGACACGGATCGACCAACTGGAATTCCCGGTGTTCCATGGGCTTACCAAATTGAGTCAAGACCGCGGCCCGTGCCTTCATCATCAAGACCTCCAGTTCACTTATCTTCCGGTGGTGAAGTTATGACGAAAAAAACTAGGTCCTCCAGACCGGTGTTATAGATAGCATGTCTAACCCCAGGGGGTATGTGTATCACCGTGTGAGGATCGACAACCTTTTTGAGGTCGTCCATCTCCATGATCCCTTTCCCTTGTAGGACGTAATAGATTTGTTCCTGCACTTGGTGGGCGTGACAAGAACAATAGCCTTTGGGTTGGTAGCTGGAGATGCGGAAGTCAAAGTGCTTCGATCCGACTGACTTGGGGTTGACCAGCAATTTGGAGAAGGCACTGTAATGCTCGGGTGGCTCTTCCCACATGACTTCCTCGATCTTAAACACTCTCGCCTTCACGGCTTTCCCTCCCTAAACATGTGGTTCAAATTGCCTGATTTATCTTGTTGAGTCCAGCTCGAGTGTAGTCCGGCAAAATCCTAGGGGACCTCCTCTGCCGACCCACCCCAAGCGTCTCGAGCTCCTTGTGGTGCCTCCTCACGTGCTCCAGGGTAGGCAGGCCCACGACATTCTTCGCCGTCCAGTCAACTGCGCTTAACCCGGCCCTTCTTCCAAACACGAAGATGTCAACCAGTGAGTTCCCGCCCAAGCGATTCCTGCCGTGTACGCCACCAGACACCTCACCCGCCGCAAACAAACCCGGAACATCAGTCAGGCCATCTCCGCTAATCTTCAGGCCGCCATTCTGGTAATGCTGCGTAGGAAATACGAGAATGGGCTCCTTTTTCACATCTATTCCGTACCGGAGAAACCTTCCGACTATACCGGCGAACAGGCGTTGTATGGTACCTTCAGGTCCAATCATGTCTATTACAGGAACATCGAGCCAGACTCCCTTCTGACCACTAGGAGCAACAACACCAAGGTTCCTATCGACGCATTCCCTGATTATGGCAGAGGAGGTTGTGTCACGGGTCTCCAGCTCATTGATGAACCTATTTCCCTGCACGTTTACCAGGTGGGCGCCGTTGCCCCTCAGAGCCTCGGTGACCAGATTGCCCAGCATCTGTTCGGGCCAGGCAACACCCGTGGGGTGGTATTGAACAGAATCCATGTCTAGCACGCTAGCTCCAGCTCTGTACGCGATGGCAAGTCCATCGGCGGTCGCCCCGTAGTGGTTCGTTGTAGGGAAGGAACGGATGTGGAGGCGACCCAGTCCGCCTGTGGCCAGAATGACGGCTCCTGCTCTCACTGTGATGAAGTTGCCCGTTTCTAGATTCTGTAGTATGGCGCCAGCGCAATGTCCGTTCTCGTCCAGAACCAGGTCAACTGCGGGGGAGAACTCTACCACAGTGATACCCTTGTTCCAGATCTCATCCCTAAGGACCCTCATCATCTCAAGACCGCTGAAGTCCTTGCAGGAATGAACTCGCCGGCGGGAATGGCCTCCAGCGAAGGAGGTCACGATCGTACCGTCACTCTCCTGGTCAAACATGACTCCGAGCCCCTTAAGCCACTTCACTATTAGGGGAGCATCATGAACGAGAGTCTTAACGAGCTCTGGCGAGTTGGCGTAACGGCCTCCCCCCATGGTGTCCACGTAGTGCATAACCGGAGTGTCGGATGGCTTGGTGGCTGCTGCTATTCCCCCCTCAGCCATCACGGTATTGGAGTCTCCCAGCCTGAGTTTGGTCGCCAAGACCACATTGGCTCCGTTCGCCTGAGCTACTAAGGCTGCGGTCGCTCCTCCGCCTCCTCCCCCGATCACCAGCATATCTGTGGAAATGTCGCAGGCATCTACATCGTAGCCTTGAGGATCAATCCAGCTGTAGGCTTCGAGTATGTCAGCTACCTCCAGCGGTACCTTGCTTCCAGCGTTGTTCCCCACCGCGAGGGTCCTCATGCCCCTTGGGTCGAAATCTGGGTGGAAATGACTAAGTAACTCTTGTTTTCCTTCAGCGCTGAGCCTGGGGATCTTCTGTTCAAGCCGAGCCTGCCGTGTCTGTTCAAGACGGGCTATGGTCTCCTGTAGAATTGGTGGATATGGCAAGGCGAGTACACCTCCAGAGTCTAACGCCTACGCTTGAGAGAAGAGTCTGTTTGGCACGTAGACGTACCCCTCCATTATTCTCCTGGCGGTGCGGCCCAAGGCCGCTCTTCTTAGAACCATTTCTCCGCTTACGTCCTCTATGGAAATCTCAACTGACAGGGTTCCCCCAGCGTGTCCTAACCTGACCTCATCGCCCTTGAAGGACTCCAGGACCTCGCTCACCACTGTTCCCTCAAGACTGGCTGCGGCCGCAGTGCATATTGCCCCTGTGACGGCATAGGCCTTGTGGGCCTTCTGCATGGACATGATCCTACTTACCACGTCAATGCTGTTCTCTTGGACCGTTTCGCCTGAGGCTGTCTCATAGGAGGCGGGCGGTCCCACAAAGGCTATCTTGGGCACAGAGGGGCTCTTCTTGGCGGCCTCTTCCGGTTCCCGGGCCTTGCCTACCAATACAGCTGCCGCACCCCTTATGGCCTCAAGGAGAGCCAAGAGCGCCTGATCGGCGTTTATCCTGTTTGGGGTTTCGGTTCCAGTCAGCCCAAGGTCCTTCGCCTTGACAAACACAACTGCAGTAGCCGCATCGACCACTGATACCTCAAACTTCCCCAGGTGCCCCAGGTCCAGCACGTCTCTGGGTTGTCCGGTAGGAAGCAACCTTCCAGTGACGGCTCCACCAGAATCCAAGAAGTCCAGGGTTATCTTGGCACCAGTGCCAGGAACCCCGGAAATGGCGTAGTCTCCAACACAGACTGGCATGCCGTCCTGAGTCGGAACCTCCGCGACAATGATCTTCCTGCTGTTGGTGTTATGGATCCGCACTTTCGTGACCGGCTCCGAGGCCGGGACAAGCCCCTCATCTATGGCAAACGGCCCCACGGCGGAGGAGATATTTCCACAGTTGCTGCCATAGTCGACCAGCGGGGCCGTTATGCTAACTTGGCCAAAGGTATAGTCCACATCGGCATTCGTCGTGGGGGGGCCAACGATGGCCGTCTTACTTGTAAGGGAATCGGCTCCTCCCAGCCCATCAATCTGCCTCGAATCTGGGCTTCCGAAGGCCGCCAGGATTACCTGATCCCGTAAGGCCCTTTCTTGAGGAAGGTCCCTGTCATGGAACAACACGCCCTTGCTGGTTCCCCCCCGGTAGATGCAGCATGGCACCTTCCGATACATGGGTCTCACCTCACAGTTCTAGTCCATGTTGTCCACAACGGCCTGGGCAAATGCTGAGGTACTGACCTCATGGCCATCCTCTAGCATCCTGGCTAGGTCGTACGTGACTACACCCTGGGAAATGGTCTTCTCAACCGCATCTGTGATCGTGTCCCCAACTTCCCCCCATCCCAAGTACTCAAACATCATCACCCCTGAAAGAATAAGTGAACAGGGGTTGACCATGTCCATTCCCGCATACTTGGGAGCCGTCCCGTGAGTGGCTTCGAAGACCGCGATCCTGTCACCAATGTTGGCCCCAGGAGCCATGCCCAGCCCGCCTACTTGAGCAGCGGCCGCGTCGGAAAAGTAGTCCCCGTTGAGGTTGGGCATGGCCAGAATATCGTAGTCTCTCGTTCGGGTAAGGAGCTGTTGCAGCATATTGTCGGCAATCCTATCTTTGATGATTACCTTTCCATCGGGAGCCTTTCCCTCAAACTCGCCAAAGAGTTCCTCCTCAGTAAGGGTTCGGAAACCAAATTCTTGCTTGGCCAACTGGTAACCCCAATCCCTAAACGCACCTTCGGTATACTTCATAATGTTACCCTTGTGTACCAGTGTGACGCTACGGCGATCGTTGCTGATAGCGTAGTTCACGGCTTTCCTAATCAGACGTTGACTTGCCCATTTGCTCATGGGCTTTAGGCCAATTGCCGTGTCATCGGTAAGCTTCACGCCGAACCGTTCCTTCAAGAACTTCCGGATATCTGCGGCGTCTTTGCTATCGGCGGTCCACTCCAACCCTGCGTAGACATCCTCCGTGTTTTCTCTGAAGATGACCACATTCATGTGCTCGGGATTCTTGACTGGAGCTGGCACGCCCTTAATCCACCGCACCGGACGTATGCATGCATAAAGGTCTAACACTTGTCGAATAGTCACATTCAGGCTTCTAAACCCACCGCCAACCGGGGTAGTAAGGGGTCCCTTAATGGTCACCGTGTGTTCCACAACGGTATCTAGAGTGCTCTGCGGGAGCCATTGTCCGGTGGCCTCGTAGGCCTTCTCACCCGCAAGCACCTCCGTCCACACCACGCTTCGGGAGTTCCCGTACCTCCTAAGAACCGCAGCGTCGAAAACCTTCTTGGATGCAGCCCATATGCCGGGCCCTACGCCATCACCTTCTATATAGGGGATGATGACATTGTCGGGCACCTTAAGGGCCCCTTGTTCTACGGATATCTTCTCTCCATTAGAAGCAGTCACTGGAACTCCCTCCCAAGATTGTTTAGTCGCTCAGCGCGAAACCCTTGTGTTTCTTCATGTGATCAATGAGCCCGCCATCGTTCAGTATTTTTAGCATGACGTCTGGAAGAGCCGTAAAAGTGATGGGTTGCCCATCGGGTATCACTCTCAGGATCCCCTTTACCAGGTCCGCCTCTAACTGAGCCCCTTCCTCTATGGAATCAGTGTCGCATATCAACACGGGAAGCCCGAGGTTGATGGCGTTTCTGAAGAATATCCTGGCCACGGATTTGGCAATAATGGCACTCACTCCAGCCATTTTGATCAATAGCGGTGCATGCTCTCGACTTGACCCAAGCCCAAAATTCTTGCCGGCTACCACGAAGTCTCCCGCCTTCACCTCCGTGGCGAAATCGGGGTTCGCGTCCTCGAAAACGTGCTTGGCGAACTCCTCCATATTGGATCTCAGGTGGAAATACCTACCAGGTGCAATAAGATCTGTGCTGATGTCGTCGCCGAACTTCCAGGCCCTTCCTGCGATAATCACCTACTTCACCTCCCTGGGGTCTGAAATCCGTCCATTAATGGCTGTTACCGCGGCCACTGCTGGAGACGCCAAGTATACCTCAGATTCTGGATTGCCCATTCGCCCCTTGAAGTTTCTGTTCTGGGTACTCAAGCACTTTTCGCCATCTCCGAGAATGCCCGCGTGAAGCCCTAGACAGGGTCCACATGTGGGAGATATTACTGCAGCACCTGCCTGTAGCAGGACCTCAACTATGCCATCGGTTACAGCATTGAGGTAGACGCGTCTGGAGGCCGGGATGACAAGCAACCTTGTGTTTGGATGGACTCTCTTGCCCTTGAGAAAGCGAGCCAATGTGGCAAGATCTCCTTCCCTTCCATTTGTGCAGGTACCTACCACTACTTGGTCAATGGGTATTCCAGCAACCTCATCTATGGGTTTGGCACTGTCTACGGTATGAGGAACCGCGATTGTGGGCCCCAGTTCAGCTAGGTTGACTTCTATCTCCTGATCGACAGGACACTCTTCGGATGAGAGCGGAGCGTAGTCTTCTTTTCGCCCCATTGACGCTAAGTATCGCTCGGTTATTTCGTCTGAAGGAAACAGACCCGCCTTGGCTCCACATTCCACTGCCATGTTAGCGATGGTAAGCCGGTCCTCCATGGTCAGGTGATTAACCCCTGACCCGCAGAATTCCAGAGACTTGTACGTGGCACCGTCTGCCCCGATCATACCTATGAGATGAAGCATAAGGTCCTTGGCAAAAACTCCGTCGGAAAAAGCACCAGTCACTCTTACCCGCAGGGTCTCGGGCACCCTGAGCCAAGTCTTCCCATGTGCCAGGATAACGGCAACATCCGTGGAACCCATGCCCGTAGAAAGGGCACCTAACGCACCACCCATGCAGGTGTGCGAGTCTGCCCCTATCACAATCTGTGCTGGCTTGATCAGTTCTTCGCATGCCAGTTGGTGGCAAATACCATCGCCAACGTCATATAGCCGGACTCCGGTCCTCTTGGCGAACTTTCTCAGGAGGGCGTGGTCGTTGGAGAGGGCCTTGTGACAGCTAGGAGACGCGTGGTCTATAAACACTGCTGCCTTGGATGAGTCCCAAATTGCCTCTTCCCCGAGTTTGGCCATTTGCCTAACCGTGAGAGGCCCAGTTCCGTCTTGTAGGTAGCAGAGATCCACTTCCACTACAACTATTTCCCCGGGTGTAACCTTGCGACCAACCTTTCGTTCTATGATCCTTTCAGCCAATGTACCAGCCACGAAACCATCCCTCCTGTAAGCGTGCGCCTCCTGACAATGGTCTCCGAAAAGAAAAATTCTTTAGGTATAAACTGTTACCACTGGTTATTGTATACAGTATACACTGCAAGTTTCTTCATGCACTTCAGAAATCCTCCTGTTGCGTGGCGCGCTAGACAAAAAGATTTTCGCTGAGGTCATCAACTGTAAAACGCAGATCCCCTTTCTAAATCCATATAGAAAGGAGGGTTGGCGTATGATGGAATCCCCTTCCCTGCTCGCCTTGTTTCTGCTTTTTGGGCTTCCCATCTGCTTCTCTGTGGCTGCACTGGTATGGTATTTCACACAAGATTGGGAGGGAGGGATGGCGGTGCGTGTCGAGGTCACCATTTTTCTCCTCTATCTTGTGGGCGTTGCAGCGCTCGGGTACTACGGGTATCGAAAGACTGTGTCCCTTAAGGACTTCGTAATTGGCAGCAAGAAGCTGGGCGCCTGGACGGTGTCCATTAGTTCCAATGCTAGTGCCGTTAGCGCTTGGGTGTTCTTGGAGGCTCCGGGCATTGCCTATCGATATGGACTAGCATCGGCATGGATGATAGTCACCGGAGTCGGCTTCTACGTAATCCAATGGCTCATAGTCTACAGGCGACTCTACCGCTACAGCCAGCACACGGAGTCTCTGACATACCCCGAATTCTTCTCCGACAGGTTCCGTGACACCAGACCGCTGATCCAGGGCATTTCGGCGATCCCGATGTTGTTTTTCGTGACCGCTTATATAGCCGCCCCAATGGCTGGGGCTGGCATATTCATGGCTCAGGTCTTTGAAATGCCTTACATAGCTGGAGTCCTGGTGGGTTTTGGCATCATAGTGCTGTATACCCTCGCCGGAGGGTTCCTTGCCGTATCCTTGACGGATGTCTTGCAAGGGACCATCATGGTCTTTGTTATCATAGGAATTCCCCTGGCCGCGGTGTCTGCGCTAGGTGGGTTTGGGCCCTATAATAGCCGCGTTGGCACAAACATCTCATGCCTCGGTTACGACTTTCTGAGCGCGACAGTAGGTGCCACCCCAGGGAAGTTCATACAGGTAATGTTGCTCTCAACATTCTGACTTGGTAATGTCCCAGATCTCCTGTAAAAGCGAGAGGGCCTGCGTTGCCTTAGCGGGACGAGTTTTTTCGCAAGATTCCTGGGACATCTGAATTAGACCTCCCGGTCCGAGGTTAGTGCTAGTTAAGGCGGCATCTGTTCAGCTCGGCGAGGCCTGGTTCTTCCAATAGAATTGGGCTCTCCACCGGGTCAGGACTTCCGCCGCACCGCGCAGACTCGTGGCATCCTCAAACTGGTTTTCCGCTTCAGCAG